>NZ_JBEXYL010000028.1:0-50043 GCF_040630895.1 Streptomyces sp. NPDC005728 | reverse complement strand
CCTGCTTCGACGGCTTCTGCTTGTGATCCTGCTTCTTCGACGCCGGACGCCTGTCATCCTGCTTCGACGGCTTCTGCTTGTGATCCTGCTTCTTCGACGCCGGACGCCTGTCATCCTGCTTCGAAGCCTGCTCCTTGCCATCGGGCCCCTTCGCCGCATGCTCGTGGTCCTGCGCCTTCTCCGCATGCGGAGTGCCGTGCGCATCGGATTGCGGCTCGCTGTGCGGGGCACCCCACGTGACCACGGCGGTGGCCTGCGCGGAAGCCACCGCGGATACCTCCTGCGGACCGTCGGAGTCGTCGGCGAAGCTGACGCCGACTCCGGCTGTGGACAACCCCGCCACCACTGCGGCTACGAGTGCAGCGCGCTGAAACTTGCGCATGGTTTGACCTTTCTCACCCGAGTGTGAAGTTCTACATTGGATACTCAGCGTGAGAATAGACGCACGGATCGTAGTAATTTGCGATCTTAGGCAGGGCGCCGTGTCGGCCACAGGACAACTGGGGCAAGCCCCCCCCGAACTAGAACAGAGCGCTGTAGGCGTTCAGCGCGGGCTGTCCGCCCAGGTGGGCGTAGAGCACCGTCGAGTCCGCACCGATCTCGCAGCGCCGGACGAGGTCGATGAGCCCGGCCATGGACTTCCCCTCGTAGACGGGGTCGGTGACCATGCCCTCCGTCCGCGCGGCTAGCCGCATCGCCTCCAGGGTGGCCTCGTCCGGGATGCCGTAGATCCCCGCGTGGTACCGCTCGTCCAGCTCGACGGTCAACTCCCCCTTGACTCCGATGAGTTGACCGGTGGCATGGGCGATCCGGGCGATCTGGGCGCGGGTACGGGCGGGCTCGGCCGAAGCGTCGATGCCCAGCACCCGGCGCGGTCGCCCGCCCGACTCCTCCAGGGCGCGGAATCCGGCGATCATGCCCGCCTGCGTGGACCCGGTGACCGAGCAGACGATCACCGTGTCGAAGAAGACACCCGATTCCTGCTCCTGCTCCGCGACTTCGTGGGCCCAGCGGGCGAAGCCGAGGCCACCGAGCGGGTGGTCGGAGGCGCCGGCCGGGATCGCGTACGGCTTGCCGCCCGCCTCCTCGACGTCCCGCAACGCCTGCTCCCAGCTCTCCTTGATCCCGATCCCGAACCCGGCCCGGACCAGACGCACCTCGGCCCCGGCGAGCCGGCTGATCAAGATGTTGCCCACCTTGTCGTACACGGCGTCCGGCCACTCCACCCAGCTCTCCTGCACCAGCACGCACTTGAGTCCGGCGTGGGCCGCGACGGCGGCCACCTGGCGGGTGTGGTTGGACTGCACCCCGCCGATCGAGACGAGCGTGTCGCAGCCCTGCGCGAGCGCATCGGCGACGAGGTACTCCAGCTTGCGGGTCTTGTTCCCGCCGTAGGCGATCCCGGAGTTGCAGTCCTCTCGCTTGGCCCACAGGGCGGCGCCGCCGAGACGGGCGGTCAGCCGTTCCAGGGGGTGGACCGGGGAGGGGCCGAAGAGGAGGGGGTAGCGGGCGTAGGACGACAGGGACACGGATCCTCCTGGGTCGGGTGGAGTCAGCCGGGGTCGGCGAGCGTGCGCCAGATGTCGGCCGTGGCCCGGACCGCTCCGTCCACGTCACCGTCGGCGCAGGCCTCGATCAGCCGCTCGTGCAGGCCGCGCGAGCGGCAGGAGCCGCCCTCGCCGAAGCGCTGCCGTTCCAGGCGGCGGATGAGCGGGGTGTAGCGGGCGACGGTCGCGGCGGCCGCGCGGTTGCCGCCGACCCGGACGAGGACGTCGTGCAGTTCGTCGTCGGCGCGCAGGGCCTCGTCCACGTCACCGGCGTGTACGGCGGTGGCGAACCGGTCGTTGGCGGCGCGCATCACCTCGAGGTCCGCCGGCCGCAACCGGGGTACGGCGACCCGGGTGGCCAGTTCGTGCATGGCGCCGACCACGGCCGCCGCATCCCGTACATCGGCGGCGACGAGCGGGGTGACCCGGGTGTAGCTCTGCGGCTTGCTCTCCAGCAGCCCCTCGTCCACGAGCCGGGCGAACGCCTCGCGCACGGGCGCCCGGGACAGACCCAGCCGCTCGGCGAACTCGGCGTCGCGCACCACCGTGCCGGGCTCGATCTCCCCGGCCACGATGGCGTCCCGGATCGCCGCGCAGGCGCGGTCCCGGAGCAGGGTGCGGGGAACGGGTCGCAGGGTCTCCACGAACTGAAATGTTAGATATCAGTTCCCTCGGCAGGCAAGGGTGTGGCCCGCACCCCCCGTGTGAAGTGCGGGCCACGATCAGGGCCGGCCGCGGTTCAGGCCTCCCACGGCCAGTCGGCGCTCTTCGCCCGCTCCAGCAGCGTCACCATCCGGAAAGCCGCGTCCGAGAGGCCGCCGAAGGTGTGGCGGTTTCCGGTTCCCGACGGACCGTGGCCCGCCCGGTAGCCCTCCAGGTTCCAGGTGTAGACCGGGATGCGGTCCGGGACCTGGGCCGTCGGGTCGCCGTGCTGGTGCGGGGCGTACTGCTCGTCGGTGACGATCAGCACCCGGTCGTGCTTCCTGTAGTGCCGGCGCACCGCCTCGGTGGTGTCGGTGCCGCCCAGGTTGCCGAAGCGCTCCAGGATCTTCAGCACGGACTCGCCCTTGCGGAAGTCCACCGTCGCGCTGGTCGAGCCGAACTCGACCAGGTCGGCGTCCGCCGCCCGCAGCGCGAGCGCGGTACCGAAGATCGCCGCCGCGTCGGCCCGGGTGAGCTGGGCGCGCTCGGACACCTGCGACCAGAACATCGAGCCCGAGCGGTCGACCAGGACCAGCGTCCGGCCCGGCAGCGCGGGCACGTTGGCCAGCGAGTGGCCGAGTGCCTGCTCCAGCGGGTAGGACCAGCGCAGCGAGGGCGCGTGCCGGTACGCGGCCAGGTAGCGGAACGGGAACTGCCGCGAGCGCGCCACCTGCTCCGGGTCGCTGATCTTCGCCGCGACCTTGGCGGCGACCTCGTCCGAGACGCCCGCCTCGTCGAAGTTCCGCAGGTTGCGCACCAGCGCCATCGCGCCCATGGACGGGATCACGGCCTCCCAGGCCGCCTTGTCCATCGGGCCCTGCAGCCAGCCGGCCAGCGCCTCCCAGGTGAGCCCGGCCGCGGCCAGCCGCTCGGCGCCGCCGGGTGCGGTGACGACGGCCCGCCGCTGCTCGACGGGCAGTGCCATCAGCTCACGGTGCGCGGTGAGCACCGGGAGCACGGCGGGCGGCACGGCGGTGTCGGGGCTGTGCCGCCGGTCGAGGGCGTAGCGGAACAGCTCCCCCTGCCACGGCTTGTCCGCGTCCGGCGCCGCGTGCACCAGGTTGAGGATGTCGCCGAAGCGGTAGCCCTTGGACGCGGTGTCGTACTTCAGCAGCGACTTGGCGTGGTACAGCCGCCGTACGGCGTCGGCGACGCCGCGCTTGACGGGCTTGGGGACGGCACGGCCGTACGTCGCCGTCCAGTAGGCGAGCAGTTCGCCGGGCTCGTCCGGGCGCTGCAGTACGGAGTCCACGACCTGCCGGTTGGAGGGACCGCCGGTCACGCCCGCAGCCAGCCGGGCGTGCACGTACTCGGCGGCGCCCACGATCGAGGCCGTCCGCATGTTGCCCTCGCCGCGCAGCCAGCCGAGCAGGCCGGCCGTCCACGAAGGATCGGCGACGGCGAGTTCGCGCACGAGCGTCACGAAGCGGTCGTCGCGGTCGGCGCCGGTCTCGTAGAAGGTCTGCTGCGACACGAAGTTGGACACGGCGAGCAGAAAGAGCTCGGAGCGCGCGTCGCGCTGACGACCGCGGCCGCCCTCGTAGGTACGGAGCACACGGCCTGTCGACGTCACCGCCGACTTCAGCTGCGCCTTGGCGGCACGCGTGTTGAATCGCGCCATGATGAATTCCCCCGAATTCATAGTCTGTTTCGGAGGGAGGCGCGGCAAATGGAGGGTGCCCGAGATCCGGGTCGGCGACGGAGATGAACAACTGCTCTACCCACTGAGCTACAGCGCCCCGAAGGCGCTGACGGGATTCGAACCCGCGACCCGCTGTGCCCGAAGTATCCGCTGCCTTCGCACCGGACACCCACCATGTGCCACGCCTCCCGAGATCAGGTCGGCGGCGGTTCCGGGTTCTCTTTGCAAAAGAAGTAACCGCAGCCTGCGCACCGGGAGGTGCATGAAGTTTTCGGTGTCCAGAGATCGAGGTCGGCGGAACCGACGTGGTGCTCTAGCCTCTGAGCTACACCGGCCTGTCGGAGCCGGTGGCGGGACTCGAACCCGCGGCCTCCCCATTAAGAGTGGAAGTAGGTCCTGCCTTCGCACCTGGACAAGGATCACTCTAGGAGGGGGGCCGCGGGACGAGCGAGCGAATTAATTACCGCGCGTGCGTCCGCACGTTTGTCAGTGCGTGCGTCAGTTGCACTTCTGGCGCTTCCAGGGGCCGGTGATGGCGAGCATGATGCCGGGCGTCTGGATGTTGGCGAACAGGGTCCGGCCGTCGGGCGAGAAGGTGACGCCGGTGAACTCGCTGTACTCGGGCTCCTCCTCGGTGCCGATGTTCAGCTCGTTGCGGGCGATCGGGTAGGTGCGGCCGCTCTCGGTGGCGCCGAACAGGTGCTGCACGCCCTCGCCGTCCTCGGCGATGACCAGGCCGCCGTACGGGGAGACGGTGATGTTGTCGGGGCCGTCGAAGGCGCCGTCCTTGGCCGGGTCGGGGTTGACGCCGAGGAGGACCTTCAGTGTCAGGGTGCGGCGCTTGGGGTCGTAGAACCAGACCTGGCCGTCGTGCTGGACCGGGCTCTCCGCGCGGGCGAAGGAAGAGACGATGTAGACGCCACCGTCACCCCACCACATGCCCTCCAGCTTGCGGGCGCGGGTGATCTGTCCTGCGGTGAACTGCTTGCGCACGGAGACGGTCTTGGCGTCGCGGTCGGGAACGTCGACCCAGTCGACGCCGTACACGGTGCCGATCTTGGTGGCCCGGGACAGGTCGTCCACGAAGTTGCCGCCGGAGTCGAAGCACTTGAAGGCCTGGAGCACACCCGCGTCGTCGGCGAGGGTGCGCAGCTTGCCGCGGCCGTGGTGGAAGCCCGCCGGCGGGGTCCAGCGGAAGAGCAGGCCGTTGGGGTTGGAGGCGTCCTCGGTGAGGAAGAGGTGGCCGCGCTTGGGGTCGACGACGACGGCCTCGTGGGCGTAGCGGCCGAGGGCCTTGATGGGCTTGGGGTCGTGGTTGGCCCGGCGGTCCTCCGGGTCGACCTCGAAGACATAGCCGTGATCCTTGGTGAAGCCGTTCTTGCCGGCCTTGTCCTCGGTCTCCTCGCAGGTCAGCCATGTGCCCCACGGGGTACTGCCGCCGGCGCAGTTGGTGGCGGTGCCGGCGATGCCCACCCACTCGGCGACCTCGCCGCCGCGGCGGACCTCGACGACGGTGCAGCCGCCGGCCGCCGCCGGGTCGTACACGAGGCCCTCGGTGAGCGGCACCGGGTGCGGCCACTGCGCACGGGCGCCGGCCAGCTCGTGGTTGTTGACGAGGAGGGTGGTACCGCGCGGGCCGTCGAAGGTGGCGGTGCCGTCGTGGTTGGACGGGGTGAACTCGCCCGACTCCAGCTGGGTCTTCCCGCTGTAGGTGATGACCCGGTACTTGAAGCCCTCGGGCAGCGCGAGGAGGCCGTCCGGGTCGGGGATCAGCGGGCCGTAGCCGACGCCGTGGTGCCCGTGCCCGTGCACCGACTCGCCGTCCACACTCTCGAAGTCGTCCGTGGCGGCCAGGGCCTGGGGCGCGGTGGCGAGGGCGCCGACGCTGCCCGCCAGTGCGACCCCCGCACCGGTGATCGCGGATTTTCTGGCGAAGTCCCTGCGGGTGAGCGACATGGTGTCTCCTGTGACGGTGGGCGTGCCGTGGAGGGTGGGGGGTCTCGGTTCGGCGCACACGCTTCCGCCACCTACTGAACGGGAGTTGAACGCCCGGCTACTTCGGGGGCCCCTGTTCCATGAACCCGTCCGGATCGTCCCATGAGCAACCCAAGCGGCGACCGTGTCCTCGCCCGCTGCCACCTCTGCCCTTCCCGCCCGCCGGAGCGGCGCTCGGCCCGCCGGGTACCGGACCGAGCACCAGCCCTTACGGCTCAACCAGCCTGCTGGGAACGCGCCTTGAACGCGGCCTTCCGGGCCTCCTTGGCCACCTTCTTGTCCGGGTGCAACCGGCCCATCGCCTCGAGCACGTCCGCGGTGGCGGGATGCTCGACCCGCCAAGCAGCCGCGAAGAACCCGCTGTGCTGCTCGGCCAGCCCCTCCACCAGTGCCTGGAGTTCCTCCGAGTTGCCCTCGGCGGCCAGCTGCGCGGCCACCGTGTCGATGGTCAGCCAGAACACCAGGTCCTGCGAGGGCGCGGGCACGCCGGAGGCGCCCCGCTCGCTCAGCCACACCCGGGCGAGCCCGCCCAGCTCGGGATCGTCCAGGACGTCGCGCAGCGCCGGCTCGGCCTCCGGGCCGACCAGGGACAGCGCCTGCTGGCAGCGCAGCCTGCGCAGCGGCGCGCCCGCGTCCGCCCCCCGCGCCGCCGCCAGCAGCTCCTGTGCCGCGGTGAGCGGTTCACGCCGGACCAGCCACTGCTCGGTCTCCGCCTGCGCGGCGGACTGCCCGAAGTGCGCGGTGCCGTCGAGCAGCACGTCCGCTCCCTTGTCGGCGAGTTCACCGACCGCGGGCGCCTCGAAACCGGCGTCCAGCAGCCGTGCCCGTAGCCCGTACTCACCGAGCGGGGTCAGCCGGACCATGCCGTAGCGGGAGACGTCGGTGTCGTCCACCGTCGCCGCGGGCTCTTCGTCCGCGTCCGCCATGAGTGCCTCGTCCACCGGCTGGTACTCCACGAGTCCGACCGGCTCCAGCATCCGGAACTGGTCGTCGAGACGCATCATCGCGTCGGAGACCTGTTCGAGGACGTCGTTGGTGGGATCACCCATGTCGCTGGGGACGATCATCGAGGCGGCGAGAGCGGGCAGCGGCACCGGGCTCCCGCCGGAGCCGTCCTCACTGACGGTCAGCAGATAGAGGTTGCCGAGGACGCCGTCGAGGAACTCCGCCTCGGCCTCCGGGTCCCACTCGAGTGACGAGAAATCGACCTCGCCGCCCTCCTCCGTCGCGTCGACCAGGCCGTCCAGATCGGGCACGCTCGCATCCCCGATGACGGTTTCCAGGGTGGCCAGCCACACCGTCAGCACGTCGTGCGGGGAGCCGCCGGTGAGCAACGCCAGTTCCGCGCCGACGGCGACGGTCCCGGCCTCCTCGTCGGTGATCTCGACGAGCCCGGCGTCCACGGCCGCCCGCCAGGCCTCAGCGGCATACGCGGCGGCCTCGTCCCCGCTCAGCCCGAGCAGCTCGGCGGCGGCCGGAAGCTGTTCCTCCAGCAGCCCGCCGCCGGCGTCCACCCGGATGTCGGGCCCGGCCCAGCGGGCGAGGCGGGCGGCACGGGAGAGCAACGGCGTGGACAGCGCGGCGCGCGCCAGCTCCGCTTCGGGGTGCAGCCGTACGGGCGGCAGGGGGGAGCTGTCTGACATCGGCTGGTTCTCCTCGGACCGTGAAAGGACTCAGCCGCTCAGCCTAGACGGATTTCCACCCATGCCACCCGGTTCATCTCCCCGCCGGCGGCCGTACATGGCCGAAACCTTGACAACTCCCCGCAGCAGGCAGGAGATTGACGCGCGTAGAAGTTGGGGGGACAACTGTTCACTCTGCTCTACGCGTGTCACACAGGGCTACGTCCCCTGCACACTTCCGTTCCACCCTCGTCCCGGCGCTCACGCATGTCCCCGGAGGGATCCCTTGCCGAGCAGGTCTTCCGCGCGCCTCGCCGCGCTCACCGTCGCCGCTGTCTGCAGCGCGGCGTCCGCCGTCGTCCTCACCTCGCCCGCGCACGCCGACTCGGTGCGCGTCCACGACGTCCAGGGCACGACCCGAATATCACCGTTCGCGGGCCAGAAGGTCACGGACGTGCCCGGCATCGTGACGGCCACGCGCACCTACGGCTCCTCCCGGGGCTTCTGGATCCAGGACCCGACCCCGGACGACAACCCGGCGACCAGTGAAGGCGTGTTCGTCTTCACCAGCTCCACGCCGAAGGTCGCGGTCGGCGACTCGGTCACGGTGACCGGCACGGTCTCCGAGTACGTCCCGGGCGGCGCCTCGTCCGGCAACCAGTCGCTGACGGAGATCACCAAGCCGGTGATCACCACCGTCTCCACCGGCAACGAGGTCCCGGCGCCGACCGTCATCGACGCGGACTCGGTGCCGGACGCGTACGCCCCGGCGGGTGACGCGGCCGCGGCCGGTTCCGTCAACGGCCTGGCCCTGGACCCGTCGACGTACGCCCTGGACTACTACGAGTCCCTGGAGGGCATGAACGTCCAGGTCGCCGACACCCGCGTGGTCACCGCCACCGACCCGTACAGCGAGCTGTGGGTGACGGTGAAGCCGTGGGAGCACCGCAACCGCCGCGGCGGCACGGTCTACGGCTCCTACGACTCCCAGAACACGGGCCGCCTGCAGATCCAGTCGCTGGGCGCGACCGCCGACTTCCCCAAGGCGAACGTCGGCGACCGGCTGGAGGGCACCACCACGGGCCCGCTGGACTTCAACCAGTTCGGCGGCTACACCCTGGTCGCCGGCAAGCTCGGCACGCTGCACAGCGGCGGGCTCGAGCGGGAGACCACGCAGAAGCAGTCGCGCGGCGAGCTGGCGGTGGCGACCTACAACGTCGAGAACCTCGACCCGTCGGACGCCACGTTCGACAAGCACGCCGCCGCGATCGTGAACAACCTGCAGTCGCCCGACATCGTGTCCCTGGAGGAGATCCAGGACAACAACGGCGCCAAGGACGACGGCACGGTCGACGCCAACGAGACCGTCACCAAGCTGATCGACGCGATCGTCGCGGCGGGCGGCCCGAAGTACGACTGGCGCTCGATCACCCCGGTCAACGACCAGGACGGCGGCGAGCCCGGCGGCAACATCCGCCAGGTGCTCCTGTTCAACCCGGAGCGGGTGTCCTTCGTGGACCGCGCGGGCGGCGACTCCACCACCGCCGTCGGTGTCACCAAGGTGCACGGCAAGGCGCAGCTGACGGCCTCCCCGGGCCGGATCGACCCGGCGAACACGGCCTGGAAGAGCAGCCGCAAGCCGCTGGCCGGCGAGTTCGTCTTCCGTGGCAAGACGGTGTTCGTGATCGCCAACCACCTCAACTCCAAGGGCGGCGACCAGGGTCTGACGGCGCAGTACCAGCCGCCGGTGCGCAGCTCGGAGATCCAGCGCCACGCACAGGCGACGCTGGTCAACGCGTTCGTCAAGAGCATCCTCGACGTCCAGAAGAACGCGAACGTCATCGCGCTCGGCGACATGAACGACTTCGAGTTCTCCGGCACCACGAAGATCCTCGAGGGTGACGGCGAGCTGTGGTCGGCGATCAAGTCGCTGCCCAGGAGCGAGCGTTACACCTACGACTACCAGGGCAACCAGCAGGTCCTGGACCAGATCCTGGTCAGCCCGGCGATCCGGCGCGGCTGCGACTTCGAGTACGACAGCGTGCACACCAACTCGGAGTTCAACGACCAGATCAGCGACCACGACCCGCAGGTGCTGCGGTTCCGCCCGTAACGACAGGGCCTCGGCTCAGGTCTGGCTGAACACGCCGTTCAGCCAGACCTGCCAGGCGCTCTCGTTCGCCTCGGCGTCGGCGTCCGGCGCGAAGTCGTGCACGCTGATGCCGACCGGGGCGCCCCAGTGGCCGCGTCCGAAGAAGCGGATGAGGGCACTGTCGGTGCGCAGCCCGATGAAGTACGGGCTGCGGTAGTCGAGTACGGCGTCCAGGCTCTGCCCGCCGGGTCCCTGGGCGCCGACCTTCGCGCCCGCGGCC
Source organism: Streptomyces sp. NPDC005728 (assembly GCF_040630895.1). Lineage (NCBI taxonomy): Bacteria > Bacillati > Actinomycetota > Actinomycetes > Kitasatosporales > Streptomycetaceae > Streptomyces > Streptomyces sp. NPDC005728. The sequence goes on along the minus strand of NZ_JBEXYL010000028.1, from coordinate 40,163 downwards.
GTGTCGTCGGCCAGGCCGAGCGCGCGGCCGACGGCGGCGAGCGCCTCCCTGGTCTGCGAGGCCTCGGGCCCGTTCAGCTGGGCGAAGGTGACCGGGCGGGGCGCGAAGTGCGTGAGGTACTCGCACAGGGTGTGCAGGTAGAAGTTGGTGTGCTTGCTGGCGCCGTCGTACTGGTTGTTCCAGTCGTCGGTGAAGATGCCGCTGTGCACGTAGCGCACCCAGGCACGGCGGCCCTCGTCGCGGGGCTCGATCGTGTAGTCGAGCTGGTTGACGGACTGGACCGGGAAGCCGACGTCGTCGCTGCGGTTGGTGTAACGGTGGGGCGGGTCCCAGGCGGTGACGGTGGACCCGAAGGGGCCCGAGCCGCCCACCCGGGGCTCGGGCGGGTCCATCGGCCAGAGGTAGCCGCCGGTTCCGGTGGTGATCGCCTCCCACACCTGCTCGGGCGGGACGTCGACCTCGAACTCGCGGACGATCTCGAATTCCTTGGACATGGTGGGGCTCCTGCTGACTACTGGTCCGGTTCGGGGGCGGGCTGGTCCTTGACCGTGGGATGGAGGGCGACGACGATCCGGTGGTCACGGCCACCCTCGGTGTCGGGGGCGTCGTACTTGCGGATCAGGGCGCTCACGCCCGCCGTCAGCTCCTGCACGAAGGCCGCGCGGTCGGCGGCGGAGGCGAAGCGGACCTCGCCGTCCAGGGCGTAGGTCGCCAACGGCTTGCGGGCCCTGTCGGCGCCGGTGATCAGCGCGCCGACGTCCCGCACCAGGCGGGCGCCGAGCGCGAGCAGCCAGCGCGCGGACAGCTGGTCACGGAAGCGGGCCGGGTCCGGCTGCACGGGGGCGAGCGCGGCCGGCGAGATGACGTACGACGCGGCGGTCGCGCGCATCAGCCGCTCGGTGACATTGCCCTTGCGGCGCTCCCCGGCCAGCTCGACCAGGCCGTACCGCTCCAGCGCCTTGAGGTGGTAGTTCACCTTCTGCCGGGGCAGTCCGACCTTGCCGGCCAGCATCGCCGCCGACGCGGGTCCGGCGGCCAGCTCGGCGAGCAGCCCGGCTCGTATCGGGTCGAGCGATACGGCCGCCGCCTCGGGGTCCTCGATCACGGTCACGTCCAGCATGCGTCCACCCTCGCACCGAAAACTTTTTTTGTCCAGACGGACAGAGTTTTCGGTGCGGGGTGTCGTGGAGCCGCTTCGCCGCTGGAGTCACCTCGCCGGTGGAGCCTCTTGGCCGGTGGAGCCTCTTGGTCGTCGGCGGATCCGGGGGAGGTCAGTGGTGACGCTGCCTGCGCCACGCGATGCCCGCCGCGACCGCGGCCGCGCCCAGCACGCCCACGGCCAGGATCAGCCCCGGATGGCGCATGCCCGCACTCAGCGCGCCGCGCAGGGGTTGCGGGGCGGATTCCTCCAGGGTGTGCCCCGCACGCTCCGCCCGGCTCTGTACGGCGTGGCCCGCCCGGCTCGCCCGGTCCTGCATCGCGTGCCCGGTCCTGGCCGCCCGGTCCTGCACCGCATGCCCGGTGCTGGCCGCCCGGTCCTGCACGGCATGCCCGGCCTGGGCCGCCCGGTCCTGCACCGCATGGCCGGCCCTGCTGGCCCGGTCCTGCACCGCGTGCCCGGTCCTGGCCGCCCGGTCCTGCACGGCATGTCCCGCCTCGGCCGCGCTCGTGCGCAGCTGGACGGTCATGGCGCCGGCCTTGTCCCGCAGGTCGGCGGCCCTGGCCCGCGCCCGGCCCGTCGCATCGACCTTGTCCGCCAACTGGGCGACGGTGTCGCCGAGTTGGCTCCTGGCGTGCTCGATCTGGTGTCGCAGCTCGTCGGGGCCTTTGGCGCCCGAGCCGTGCGGATTCCTGTCGTTCATCGGTGTGCCCTTTCCCTGATCGCGCCGACGTCCGCCCCGCCGCCACCGAGCGTCTTCTCGGGTGCGGGCGGGTCGGCTCGGTGCAGCCGGGCGCGTCCGGCCGCGGGCCGGGCGTGCTCGGTAACGGTCACGCTGCTCCGCCTCCTCTCCGTACGGAACATCCGGGTACCCCGGCCGATGACCCTCAGCCCTTCTCCCCTCCCCCGGCCCCGCGGTCACCGAGCCGCGCGAGCTGGGTCTGGAACCAGTCGAGCCGGGCCTGCAACAGGGCGGCCTCGGCGACGAGTTCGGGTACCCCGAACTCCCCGCGGGCCGTCGGTTCCGCGGACGGTGCGGCGGCTGCGTCGCCGCCCGCGACCACCCGCAGCCCCCCTCCGGCCAGCCGGGCGAATCCGGCGAGCGAGAGGGACGTACGCCCGCGCGCACAGCCCGCGCACGCGGGGGCGAGGGCCCGCCAGCCGGGTCTGCCCCAGTCGGCGTCGGCCAGTGCGACCACGGTGGCACCGCAGGCGCACGGACCGGCGGTCGCTGTGCGCACCCGCTGCCGGGCGTAGCGGAAACCGCGCTCGAAGCGGATGTAGGCCCCGAGCACGGAGACTCCGAGCAGGACCGCGGCCCGGTGCTCCGCCGTGCACAGCAGGGCCTCGGCGGCCGCGCGGTCATGCACACAGTGGAAGCCGCAGTCGCACAGGCGTGCGGGCGGGCGGTGCCTGCGCCCGTAGACACAGGCGGCGTCGTCGAGCACGCCGTACGGCAGCGCGCCGCCCAGTGACACACCGGTGAACCCGGCCCGGGTGCCGTCCTGGGACAGCACCGGGTGGGCGATCTTGTATCCGGTCGGCGGCTCCGTGGGGCGTTCCACCGGGAGCCGCAGCCTCATCGGACCGCCGGTACCTCTTCGCGAGCCGGCTCGGCCGGTGCGGTGAGGGTCTTCTCCTCGGGGAGCTGCGGCTCCTCCTCGTGGACGAGCGGCCGTTCCTCGGCCACTCCGGTGGCCAGTGCCTTGCCGAGTTTCATGGTGCCTCCCATGACCGACGTAGATGACCGTCCGGGCCCATAGTGACCCATGAAGGGCCTAGTTGGACACAGCACCTTCGGCCGTCCGCCAACTCATCAGGAATACTTAGCAATATTCCTTAGAAGAATTAAGTAGAGCTTCACCATTGCGGTGCCGAGACTACTCCCATGACGACTCGACGCAAGCCCTTCGGCCGCACACTCTGCGCAATGATCACCCCGTTCACCGCGGCGGGCACGCTGGACCTGGAGGGCGCAGGCCGGCTGGCCGGCCGGCTGGTGGCCGAAGGCTGCGACGGTCTGGTGCTGAACGGCACCACGGGCGAGTCGCCGACCACCTCGGACACGGAGAAGGCGGAGCTGATCACGGCCGTCCGCGAGGCGGTCGGCGACGGCGTCCCGCTGGTCGCGGGCGTCGGCACCGCCGACACCCGGCACACGGCCGAGCTGACCCTCGCGGCCGAGAAGGCGGGCGCGGACGGGGTGCTGGTGGTGACGCCGTACTACAGCAGGCCGCCGCAGGAGGCGCTGGAGGCACACTTCCGCCGGATCGCGGACGTGAGCGGACTGCCGGTGATGCTCTACGACATCCCGGGCCGCACGGGCACCCGGATCGAGTCGGAGACGATGATCCGTCTCGCCGGGCACCCGCGGATCGTGGCGGTCAAGGACTGCTCCTACGACCTCCTCGGCACCCAGAAGGTGCTGGCGCACACGGAGTTGGCGTACTACGCGGGCTGCGACGAGCACATCCTGGCGCTGTACGCGGTGGGCGCGGCGGGCTGTGTGAGCACGGTCGCCAACGCCGTACCGGGCCACATCGCCGCCATCCTGGACGCGTTCGACGCGGGCGACACGGCCCGCGCGACCGAACTCCAGCTGCGCGCCACGCCGTTGATCGAGGCCATGATGGCCGCGGGGCTGCCCGGCACGGTCACCGTCAAGGCGCTCCTCGGCACGCTCGGCCTGCCGGCGGGCCCGCTACGGGAACCCCTTTTGCCCGCCGCCCGGGAGACGTCCGACAGGCTGCGGGCGCTCCACGAGGAGCTGACGGCGGCATGATCAGCGCTCGGCCTGCACAAACGCCCCGGGCGGGCTCGTGACACGGCTGTGACAGTTGGCGGACAGGGCCATGACCTGGGCGGATCAAACTCGAATAAAGAGGGCGAAGAGCCGATATCGGACATTTGCCCACTGCTTCCGAGGACGCGAGCAGCGACGACCCGGTCGACCCGCCTAAGGAAATCCCATGAGCCTCACTCTCACCACCCACGAAGCCGCCACCCCCGAGCTGGCGCCGCGTGAGCGCGAGACCCTCCGGCACATCGCCGCCGGCCGCACCTACCTGCAGACGGCCCGCCACATGGGACTCTCCAAGCACACGGTCGACGCCTACCTGCGCCGCATCCGGGCCAAGCTCAACATCAACAGCACGGCCGAGCTGACCCGGCTGGCCATCTCCCTGGGTCTGTGACGGAGAAGCCAGCGGACGCAACAGAAGCCGAGGTGATCGACCTACTGGCTAAGGACCAGGTCAGAGCCTCGCCCGCCCCGCCTCGCACCCAGAGCGGTGTTCATTTTCCGGGCCCGCGCCGAACAGCGGACATGGACAGCCCGACACGCAGGCGCATACTGGTCGCAATGACAAAGCCAGCCGCCCCGAAGCGCCACCTGCCCACCAGCCCCTTCAAGGCCCCGGTGACCCCGCCCCCCAAGCAGTTCGCCGTGGGCGACCAGGTCACACACGACATGTACGGTCTCGGCCGAGTGATCGGCATCGAGGAAGGAATCGCGGCACTCGTCGATTTCGGCTCGGTGCGAGAGCGGATCCTGAGTCCGTACACCAAGATGAGCAAGCTGTAGGACCGCTGCGCCCCTCCACGGGCACGCCGGCCCCCTTCATGGCTCTGTACCGAATGGAAGACCTCTCATCGACCTGACCTCGCTGTTCTCTGCTCCGGAAGGGACGCCTCGCTGTACCACCGCAGCGTCGCCGCCTCCGACGACCAACCCCTTCCAGGCCCCGGACTTCGGGGAGGACGACACCTTCCTGACCGAGGATGTGCAGGCATCCGTCTCGGATACGGGTACAGCACAACGCAAGGCAAGCTAGCTCCGACGAGGCCCCGGATCATTCCGGGGCCTCTGGCGTCTCAGGGGTGTCCGGGAGCACAGGCCTGTTGCCGGGGCGAGGCCACAGCCCTACGGAGCGGGCTGGTAGGTCACGGTCGTACCGGGGCACGCCTCCGCGAGCTGGTTGAGTGCCTCGCGTTCGACGGCGTCCGCGGTGAGTCCCCAGCGGAGTTTGGTTGCGACCCATTCCGAGACGTAACGGCACTCGACTTCGACGGTCGGCGGCAGCCACTCGGCCGGGTCCTGGTCGGCCTTGCTGCGGTTCGAGGCTGCCGACACGGCGACGAGGGAGGTCGGGACGTCGAGATCGTTGGCGTAGGCCTCGCGCCGCTCCGCCGTCCACTGCGACGCCCCGGAGTCCCAGGCTTCGGCCAGCGGCACCATGTGGTCGACGTCCAAGGCGCCGGCCGAGGTGATCCATTTGGAGTCGTAGTACGACCACCAACGCCCTCCGGACAGCTTGCAGCCCGGAAGGATCTGGGGAGGGTCGACCGCCTCGGCGAGAAGCACCTCGGCCCGGGTGTTGCAGCCGTCGGTGGGGTTCCTGCCCGCGTTCCAGTGCTTGAAGCTCGTGCGCTGATAGCCGTCGCGCACCTCCGCGGCGGACGGGACTGCCTGGACCGCCGCCGCGAAGGGGACGGTGAACACCGGGGCGGAGCGGCCCTCCGCTTGGGCTGGAGTGGGTGCCGCGAGGGACACGACGAGGGGTACGACCGCGAGGGCGGCCCACCTGAGGTTCTTGATCACGTCAAGCAGAGTTGACTGCAAGTACCTCGTTCGAGGGGTTCGACTCGAATGAATGAGCCATACGGCTGTCTCAGTTCACCGGACAGGCGTGCCAACAGCCGCCCATCGAGGGACTCCCGTCCGGCGCTCACGCACGAGCGCCCTCCCAGGCCGTCCTCGGGCCGTGGAAGGGCGCTCGACGCTGACCGACGTCGACGGCTGTCGACGGCTCAGCAGCGGTTCAGAACGTTGATCGATGACGCGGCCGCAGGTCACGGCCGCCCATGATCAGTTGTGGCTGTGCAGGATGTCGTTCAGGCCGCCCCACACCGCGTTGTTCGGACGGGCCTCGACGACGCCGGTGACCGAATTGCGGCGGAAGAGGATGTTGGAGGCGCCGTTCAGCTCGCGCGCCTTGACGATCTGGCCGTCGGGCATCGTCACCCGGGTGCCCGCGGTGACGTACAGGCCGGCCTCGATCACGCACTCGTCGCCCAGCGCGATGCCGACACCCGCCTCGGCGCCGATCAGGCAGCGCTCGCCGATGGAGATGATCACGTTGCCGCCGCCGGAGAGCGTGCCCATGGTGGACGCGCCGCCGCCGATGTCCGAGCCGTTGCCGACCACGACACCGGCGGAGATGCGGCCCTCGACCATGGAGGTGCCGAGCGTGCCCGCGTTGAAGTTCACGAAGCCCTCGTGCATGACCGTGGTGCCCTCGGCGAGGTGCGCGCCCAGGCGGACCCGGTCGGCGTCGGCGATCCGCACGCCCTTGGGGGCGACGTAGTCGGTCATCCGCGGGAACTTGTCGATCGAGGTGACCTGGAGGTGCAGGCCCTCGGCGCGGGCGTTCAGCCGCACCTTCTCGATGTCGTCCACGGCGACCGGGCCGAGCGAGGTCCAGGCCACGTTGGCGAGGTGCCCGAAGATGCCGTCCAGGCTCTGGCCGTGCGGCTTGACCAGGCGGTGCGAGAGCAGGTGCAGGCGCAGGTAGACGTCGTGCGCGTCGAGCGGCTTGTCGTCGAGCGAGGCGATGACCGTACGGACCGCGACCACCTCGACGCCCCGGCGGGCGTCCGGGCCGACCGCCGCGGTGGCGCCGCTGCCGAGCAGCTCGGCAGCCTGCTCGGCGGAGAGCCGCTCCGTGCCGGCGGGGCCGAGGCCCTCGGCAGTCAGGGCAATCAGCTCGGGGGCGGGGAACCAGGTGTCGAGAACGGTGCCGTCGGAGGCGAGGGTGGCGAGACCGGCGGCGACGGCGCCGGTGGTACGAGAAGCAGTGTCGGTCATGAAGGAAACCTAACGTGGGGGAGGTCGTGGGAGCGAACCCGTGCGGGGGGCGTCTCAGGTGCCGGGCGCGGGTTCAGGGGATCACCCGAGCCAGCAGGCCCCGCGCGTACTCCTCGTCGTACGAACCGCCCGTCAGGAGCACCTGCAGACAGATGCCGTCCATCAGCGCGAGCAGGGCCCGTGCCGTCACCGGATCGGTCCGCCCGGCCAGCCGAGCGGCCGTCTCCTCCGTCCACTGGGCGGCGACGGGGCGCAGGGCGGGGCGTCTGAGGGCCGCGAGATACAGCTCGTACTCCAGCTCGACGCCCGGCCGGTCGCCGCCCAGCCACTCTCCGAGCACCCGGGCGAGACCGGCCGCGAGGTCACCGTCGGCATCGGCGTCGTCCAGGACGCCGCTTGCGTCGAGCACCCGCGCGAAACCCTCGTTGGCCTGGTACAGGGCGGCCACCAGGAGGTCGTCCAGGGTGGCGAAGTGGTACGTCGTGGAGCCGAGCGGAACGTCCGCCTCGGCGGCGACCGTGCGATGGCTCAGCCCGGCGATCCCCTTCTCCCCCACGACCCGGATCGCCGCGTCGATGATCCGCTGCCGCCGCTCGGGGTCGTAGCGCCGGGGCATCAGTGCGCCCCGCCCAGGTTCAGGACCACCACTCCCCCGACTATCAGCAGGATCCCGGCGACCTTGGTCGCGCTCAGCCCCTCCCCGAAGAGCATCAGGCCGAGGACGGCGATGGTCGCGGTGCCGACCCCGGACCAGATCGCGTACACCGTGCCGATCGACAGGGTCTTCAGGGTCTGGGCGAGCAGCGCGAAGGAGACGAGGTAGCCCAAGGCCGTCACGAGCGAGGGCCAGAGCCTGCTGAAGCCCTCGCTGTACTTCATCGCCGTCGTGGCGGCGACCTCGGCGGCGATGGCGCCGGCGAGCAACAGGTATCCCATGGGGACAAGCGTACCCAGCGTTGTGTACGAGCGTACGCAACGGAAAGTTTCACTTTCATAGAAACCGCTCACTGAAACACCCCACGGCGCCCCCTCGGCTCCACTAATGTGCAGCCCCTCGGCACCACTTCAGCTTCACTCTTCAACCACTTCACCTTCAAATCCCCGGCCGCCCCGGGCGGCGGAGGAGAACCGCGCATGCCTGAAAACACCCCCCACCCCCCGCAACCACAGCCCTGGGAGAGCGGCTGGACCCCGGACACCTCCCGGGCCCCCGGCACCCGAAGACTCTGGCTGGCCGGCGCACTGGCCGTGGCCACCGTCGCGGCCTGTGTGACGGCGATAGCCGTGACCGACAGCGCTCCCCGGCAGCAGACCACCCCACCCGTGACCGGAGCGCCCGTGGACGACGGCCCCGGCCTGCTCTCCTTCGTCTCCCCCTCGGCGAGCACGCCCGCTCCGCCGAAGGGCAAGGCGGCCATGTCCTCGGTGACGCCCTCGGTCACCGCGTCCTCCGCATCGACGGACACGGCCGGATCGACACCCGAACCTGCCAAGTCCCGCCCGCCCCACCGGAGTTCCCCGAAGCCCGCCGCCGACCGGCGGTCGGTGCGCTCCCTCAACTACCCGGACCGCTACTGGCACATCGCCGGCGACTACGTGAAGCTCGACCCGGTCGGCTCGCCCTCCGCCCGCAGCGCCGCCACCTTCAGGCTCGTCAAGGGCCTGTCCGACGCCCGCTGCTACTCCTTCGCCACGGCCGGCGGCGACTACCTCCGCCACCGCGGCTTCCTCCTGCGCGCCGAACACGACGACGGATCCCGCCTGTTCCGGCAGGACGCCACCTTCTGCCCGCGTACGTCTTCCTTCACCGGCGCGACCATGCTGGAGTCGGTCAACTACCCCGGCCGCTTCCTGCGCCACCAGAACTTCCAGGTGAGACTGGACCCGTACCAGAACACCGACCTGTACCGGGCGGACTCGGCGTTCCTGCTCGTGGACGGGCTGGCCTGAAGCCGGCCCGAACACACGAAAGCGGCGGCACCCTCAGGTGCCGCCGCCTCACGCACGCGGACGCCTCGAAGCCGGAGCCGTCTCAGACGTTGAACCCGAGCGCCCTCAGCTGCTCCCGGCCGTCGTCCGTGATCTTGTCCGGGCCCCACGGGGGCATCCAGACCCAGTTGATGCGCAGTTCGCTGACCAGGCCGTCCGTGGCGGACTTGGCCTGGTCCTCGATGACGTCCGTCAGCGGGCACGCCGCCGAGGTCAGGGTCATGTCGACGGTCGCGATGTTGGCGTCGTCGACGTGGATGCCGTAGATCAGGCCGAGGTTGACGACGTCGATGCCCAGCTCGGGGTCGACGACGTCCATCAGGGCCTCACGGAGTTCCTCCTCCGAGGCCGGCTTCATCTCCACGGTGTCAGTCATGCCGTCTTCCTTTCGGCGTCGGCGCCGCCCAGCACCTGGGCCGTCGCGTCCTTCCACGCCATCCAGCTCAAGAGGGCGCACTTGACCCGGGCGGGGTACTTGGAGACTCCGGCGAACGCGACCGCGTCCTCCAGGACCTCCTCCATCGCGTCGTCGGGCTCGATCCGGCCCTTGGACTGCATCAGCTCCAGGAAGGTCTCCTGGATCTTCTGCGCTTCGGCCAGCTCCTTGCCGACCAGCAGCTCGTTCAGGACGGACGCCGAGGCCTGGCTGATGGAGCAGCCCTGGCCCTCGTACGAGACGTCCCTGACCGTCGTGCCGTCGTACTTCACTCGGAGGGTGATCTCGTCGCCGCACGTCGGGTTCACGTGGTGCACCTCGGCATCGCCGTCCCTCAGACCACGCCCGTGCGGGTTCTTGTAGTGGTCCAGGATGACTTCCTGGTACATCGAATCCAGCTTCACGGTGTCGACACGCCTCTCAGCCGAAGAAGTTCCGTACGTGCTCCAGGCCGTCGACCAGAGCATCGATCTCGGCCGGCGTGGAGTACAGATAGAACGACGCTCGCGTGGTCGCAGGAATTCCGTAGCGGAGGCAGACGGGCCGCGCGCAGTGGTGGCCGACGCGGACCGCGATGCCCTGCTCGTCGAGGACCTGGCCCACGTCGTGCGGGTGGATGTCCCCGAGGGTGAAGGAGATCGCGGCGCCACGGTCCTCGGCCGTGGTCGGGCCGATGATCCTCAGGTCCGGGACCTCCGCGAGGCGCTGCACCGCGTACTCCGTCAGTGCGTGCTCGTGGGCGAGGATCCTGTCCATGCCGATCGCGTTCAGGTAGTCGATCGCGGCGCCGAGACCGACCGCCTGGGCGATCGGGGGCGTGCCCGCCTCGAACTTGTGCGGCGCCGGGGCGTACGTCGAGGAGTGCATCGACACCGTCTCGATCATCTCGCCGCCGCCGAGGAACGGAGGCAGGTCCTCCAGCAGCTCCTGGCGGCCCCAGAGGACGCCGATGCCGGTCGGGCCGCACATCTTGTGGCCGGTGAAGGCCACGAAGTCGGCCTGGAGGGCCTGGACGTCCAGCGGCATGTGGGGAGCCGCCTGGGAGGCGTCGATGCAGACCAGCGCGCCGACCTCCTGGGCCCGGCGGACTATCGCCTCGACCGGGTTGACCGTGCCCAGGATGTTCGACACCAGCACGAAGGAGACGATCTTCGTCTTCTCCGTGATGATCTCGTCGATGTTGGTCAGGTCGAGCCGGCCGTCGTCGGTGAGGCCGAACCACTTCAGCTTCGCGCCCGTGCGCTGCGCCAGCAGCTGCCACGGCACGATGTTGGAGTGGTGCTCCATCTCCGTGATGACGATCTCGGTCTCGTGGTCCACCCGGTAGGGCTCGTCGGCCCAGCCCAGCATGTTCGCCACGAGGTTCAGCGACTCGGAGGCGTTCTTGGTGAAGATCACCTCGTCGCGGCTCGGCGCGTTGATGAACTCGGCGACCTTGTCACGCGCGCCCTCGTACAGCGCCGTGGCCTCCTCGGCGAGCACATGCACACCGCGGTGGACGTTGGCGTTGTAGCGCTCGTAGTACTCGCTCAGGGCGTCCAGTACCTGGCGCGGCTTCTGCGAGGTCGCCGCGTTGTCCAGGTACACGAGCTTCCGACCGTCGTGGACCTGACGGTCCAGGATCGGGAAGTCCTTGCGGATCGCCTCTGTGTCGAGGAGGCCCGGCAGCTGTGTCACTCGGATGCGCCACCCTTCGTGTAAGCCTCGTAGCCCTCGTTCTCCAGCTTGTCGGCGAGCTCGGCGCCGCCGGACTCGACGATCCGGCCGCCGGAGAAGACGTGGACGTAGTCGGGCTTGATGTAGCGCAGGATGCGCGTGTAGTGCGTGATCAGCAGGGTGCCGACCTCGCCGGTCTCGCGGACGCGGTTGACGCCCTCGGAGACGATGCGGAGCGCGTCGACATCCAGGCCGGAGTCGGTCTCGTCGAGGATCGCGACCTTCGGCTTGAGCAGCTCCAGCTGGAGGATCTCGTGGCGCTTCTTCTCACCGCCGGAGAAGCCCTCGTTCACGTTGCGCTCGGCGAAGGCCGGGTCCATGTTGAGGCGCTCCATGGCCTCCTTGACCTCCTTCACCCAGGTGCGCAGCTTGGGGGCCTCGCCGCGGATCGCGGTGGCGGAGGTGCGCAGGAAGTTGGAGACCGAGACGCCGGGGACCTCGACCGGGTACTGCATCGCCAGGAACAGGCCCGCGCGGGCACGCTCGTCGACGGACATCTCCAGGACGTCCTCGCCGTCGAGCAGCACGGTGCCGCCGGTGATCGTGTACTTCGGGTGGCCCGCGAGCGAGTAGGCGAGGGTCGACTTGCCGGAGCCGTTGGGGCCCATGATGGCGTGCGTCTCGCCCTGCTTCACGGTGAGGTCGACGCCCTTGAGGATCTCCTTCGTGGCGTTGTCGGCCTCGACGGTGACGTGCAGGTCTCGGATTTCAAGCGTTGCCATGGGTGCCTCAGGACTCCTGGGTGAGGGAGACGAGAACGTCGTCCCCTTCGATCTTTACGGGGTATACGGGGACGGGGCGCGTCGCGGGGAGGCCGGACGGCTTGCCGGTGCGGAGGTCGAAGCTGGAGCCGTGCAGCCAGCACTCGATCTGGCAGTCCTCCACCTCGCCCTCGGAGAGGGAGACGTTCGCGTGGGAGCAGATGTCGTGGATCGCGAACACCTCGCCCTCGGTCTTCACGACCGAGACCGGCGTGCCGTCGAGTTCCACCCGCTTCGGGGTGTCCTCCTCCAGCTCACTCAGCCCACAGGCGCGTACGAACGTGCTGGTCATGCGACCGAAGCCTCCAGCTCCTCCTCGATCTTGCCGAGCAGGCGCTCCTCGATGTCCGCGACACCGATCTGCTGGACCAGCTCGGCGAAGAAGCCGCGGACCACGAGGCGGCGGGCCTCGTGCTCCGGGATGCCACGGGCCATCAGGTAGAAGAGCTGCTCGTCGTCGAAGCGGCCGGTGGCGGAGGCGTGGCCGGCACCGACGATCTCGCCGGTCTCGATCTCCAGGTTCGGCACCGAGTCGACGCGCGCACCGTCCGTGAGGACCAGGTTGCGGTTCATCTCGTAGGTGTCCGTGCCCTCGGCCTTGGCCTCGATGAGCACGTCACCGATCCACACCGCGTGCGCCTGCTCGCCCTGCAGCGCGCCCTTGTAGACGACGTTCGACTTGCAGTGCGGGGTGTTGTGGTCGACCAGGAGACGGTGCTCCTGGTGCTGGCCGGCGTCGGTGAAGTAGAGACCGAGCAGCTCGGCCTCGCCGCCGGTGCCCGCGTAGGCGACGCGCGGGTGGATGCGCACGAGGTCACCGCCGAAGGTGACCACGACGGACTTGAAGCTGGCGTCCCGGCCGATCAGCGCGTTGTGCTGGGCCACGTGCACGGCCTTGTCGTCCCAGTCCTGGACGGAGACGACGGTCAGCTTGGCGCCGTCGCCGAGGACGTAGTCGACGTTGGCCGCGAGCACCGCGTCACCGGTGTGGTCGATGACCACGACGGCCTCGGCGAAGGCGCCCAGCTCGATCACCTGGTGGCCGAAGGCGACCCCGCCCTCGCCGTGCACGGCGATACGGATCGGCTCGGTGAGCACCGTCTCCTTGGCGACGGTGACCACGCCGGCCTGCTCGAACGCCGAGTACGCCTGGGCGGCGACGCGGTCCACGGGGGTGCCCGCCCGGCCGATCCGGGCGTCGTCCCGGCCGACGGTCTCGACGGTGACGCCCTCGGGGGCCTCGACGGTGACCTTCACGCCCTCGCCGTTCGCCACGGCGGTGCCGTCGTGCAGCCCGCGCAGGCGCTCCAGCGGCGTGAACCGCCACTCCTCCTCGCGGCCGTGCGGGACCGGGAAGTCCGCGACGTCGAAGGACGGGGGCGCGCTCATGCGCGTGGCGACGGTCGACTCGGCGGCCACCGCGATCTGGCCCGCGGTGGTGGAGCCCACGGGGATGTTCTGAGCCTCAGCCATGGCTGTCGGTCTGCTCGCTTTCTTACGTGAGTGGCTTGATGGAGACGGCGGTGGGCGTCTAGCCGACCGCGCCTTCCATCTGGAGCTCGATCAGCCGGTTGAGCTCGAGGGCGTACTCCATGGGCAGCTCCTTGGCGATCGGCTCGACGAAGCCGCGCACGATCATCGCCATCGCCTCGAACTCGGAGAGACCGCGGCTCATCAGGTAGAAGAGCTGGTCCTCGGAGACCTTCGAGACGGTCGCCTCGTGGCCCATGGACACGTCGTCCTCGCGGACGTCCACGTAGGGGTACGTGTCCGAGCGGGAGATCGTGTCGACGAGCAGCGCGTCGCAGAGCACGTTGGACTTGGAGCCCGCGGCGCCCTCGCCGATCTCGACCAGGCCGCGGTACGAGGTACGGCCGCCACCGCGCGCCACCGACTTGGAGACGATGTTGGACGAGGTGTTCGGCGCCATGTGGACCATCTTGGAACCGGCGTCCTGGTGCTGGCCCTCGCCCGCGAAGGCGATGGAGAGGGTCTCGCCCTTGGCGTGCTCGCCCATCAGGTAGACGGCCGGGTACTTCATCGTCACCTTGGAGCCGATGTTGCCGTCGATCCACTCCATGGTCGCGCCCTCGTAGGCGACGGCGCGCTTGGTGACCAGGTTGTAGACGTTGTTCGACCAGTTCTGGATGGTCGTGTAACGGCAGCGGGCGTTCTTCTTGACGATGATCTCGACGACCGCGGAGTGCAGCGAGTCCGACTTGTAGATCGGGGCGGTGCAGCCCTCGACGTAGTGCACGTAGGCACCCTCGTCGACGATGATCAGGGTCCGCTCGAACTGGCCCATGTTCTCCGTGTTGATGCGGAAGTAGGCCTGGAGCGGGATCTCCACGTGGACGCCCGGCGGGACGTAGATGAAGGAGCCGCCCGACCACACGGCGGTGTTCAGGGAGGCGAACTTGTTGTCACCGACCGGGATGACCGTGCCGAAGTACTCCTTGAAGAGCTCCGGGTGCTCCTTCAGCGCGGTGTCGGTGTCGAGGAAGATGACGCCCTGCTCCTCCAGGTCCTCGCGGATCTGGTGGTAGACGACCTCCGACTCGTACTGGGCCGCGACACCGGCGACGAGGCGCTGCTTCTCGGCCTCCGGGATGCCCAGCTTGTCGTAGGTGTTCTTGATGTCCTCGGGCAGGTCCTCCCAGGACTCCGCCTGCTTCTCCGTGGAGCGCACGAAGTACTTGATGTTGTCGAAGTCGATGCCCGACAGGTCCGAGCCCCAGTTCGGCATGGGCTTCTTCTCGAAGAGGCGCAGGCCCTTGAGACGGAGCTTGGTCATCCACTCCGGCTCGGACTTCTTCGCCGAGATGTCCCGGACCACGTCCTCGTTCAGACCACGCTTCGCAGAGGCGCCGGCCTCGTCGGAGTCGGCCCAACCGTATTCGTACGTGCCCAGACCCTCGAGTTCGGGGTGGGCAGTCTCCGTGGGGAGAGTCATGCGGGGTTCCTCCCGGCCGTGCTGGCAGATGCGGTGTCGCTGGTCTTGGAAATCTTGGGGATGAACGTCGTGCAGACGCCGTCGCCGTGCGCGATGGTCGCCAGTCGCTGGACGTGGGTTCCCAGCAGCTCGGCGAAGATCTCCGTCTCCGCCTCGCACAGCTGCGGGAACTGTTCCGCCACGTGGGCGACCGGGCAGTGGTGCTGGCACAGCTGTTCGCCGACCGGTGCGCTGCGCGCCGTAGCAGCGTACCCGTCGACACTCAGGGCCTTGGCCAGCGCTTCGGTGCGCTCGTCGGGGCTGACGCTTTCGATCGCCTTGCGGTACGCGCCGGCCTGGGCGGCGATCCGGGCGCGGGCGAAGGCGGCGACCGCCTCGGCTCCGCCCTCCCGCTCGGCGATCCAGTGCAGGGCGTCCGCGGCGAGCTTGTCGTACGACTGGTCGAAGGCGTCCCGGCCACAGTCCGTGAGCGCGAAGACCTTGGCGGGACGGCCACGCGTACGCGTGCCGTACACCCGCTGCTCGCGCGCCTCGACGACGTCGTCGGCGACCAGGGCGTCCAGATGCCGTCGCACGGCAGCCTGGGTGAGTCCCAGCCGGCCGGCCAGCTCGGCGACGGTCGACGGGCCGTGGTCCAGGATGGACCGCGCGACCCGGTTGCGCGTGGAGCGCTCCCCGGTCGCGAACTCCTCCTGCGGGGTACCCATCGGGGTCTCCCGAGCGTCGCCGACGTTTTTCACAACGCCATTGTTGCGTAATTCCTCAGACCCTGACAAGCGCCGTTCGGATCAACGGGCGGTGCCCTGCGTCACTTAGGCATACCTAATCTGACCTGCGGAAATGATCTTCTGATCGATCATCCCGAGCCCCCTCACACCCCCTCCGACCGGCCCTCTTGCCACTCGTGACGCCGAACGCGCAATGTCCCCGTGAGGAGGAGTTCCGGCACCCGCCCGCCTGAACGGCACGGCGTCTCCCTAGACTCTGGATCCATGCGAAGTGAGCCCGTGGTCCAGGTCCAGGCCCTGGTGAAGCGGTACGGCACGAAGACCGCGGTGAACGGCCTCGACCTGGCGGCCCGGGCGGGAGTGACCGCCGTACTCGGCCCCAACGGGGCGGGGAAGACGACCACGGTCGAGACCTGCGAGGGGTACCGGAAGCCGGATTCCGGCACGGTGCGCGTCCTGGGCCTCGACCCGGTACGGCAGTCCGCAGAGCTGCGTCCCCGCATCGGCGTGATGCTCCAGTCGGGGGGTGTGTACTCGGGCGCCAGAGCGGACGAGATGCTGCGCCACGTCGCGAAGCTGCACGCGCACCCGCTGGACGTGGACGCGCTCGTCGAGCGGCTCGGGCTCGGCTCCTGCGGCCGGACCGGCTACCGCCGGCTGTCCGGCGGCCAGCAGCAGCGACTCGCGCTCGCCATGGCCGTCGTCGGGCGCCCGGAGCTGGTGTTCCTGGACGAGCCGACCGCCGGCCTCGACCCCCAGGCCCGCCGGGCCACCTGGGACCTGGTGCGGGACCTGCGCGCCGACGGCGTCTCCGTCATCCTCACCACTCACCACATGGAAGAGGCCGAGCAGCTCGCCGACGACGTCGCGATCATCGACGGCGGCCGGGTCATCGCCCAGGGCTCCCCGGAGGAGCTGTGCAAGGGCGGCGCCGAGAACACCCTGCGCTTCACCGGTCGTCCCGGGCTCGACGTGGCCTCCCTGCTCAAGGCGCTCCCGGCCGACTGCACGGCCGCCGAGCTGACCGCGGGCAGCTACCGGGTCGTCGGCAAGGTCGACCCGCAGCTGCTGGCCACGGTGACCTCGTGGTGCGCCCAGCACGGGGTGATGCCGGACCGGATCTCGGTGGAACGGCACACCCTCGAAGACGTCTTCTTGGAGCTGACCGGCAAGGAGCTGCGCTCATGACGACCGCGACGGGTACCTACACCCCCCAGCCGGGTGCCGCACCGCTCCCCCGCATGATCGCGGCCCAGGCGGCGCTGGAGACGAAGATGCTGCTGCGCAACGGCGAGCAGCTGCTGCTGACGGTCGTGATCCCGACCCTGCTGCTGGTGCTCTTCGGCTCCGTGGACATCGTCGACACCGGCGCCGGCAAGGCGGTCGACTTCCTCGCCCCGGGCATCCTGGCCCTCGCCGTCATGTCGACGGCGTTCACCGGGCAGGCCATCGCGACCGGCTTCGAGCGCCGCTACGGCGTGCTGAAGCGGCTCGCCTCCTCCCCGCTGCCCCGCTGGGGCCTGATGACCGCGAAGACGGCGTCCGTCCTGGTCACGGAGATCCTCCAGGTGGTCCTGCTGACCGTGATCGCCTTCGCGCTTGGCTGGTCCCCGCACGGCAACCCCGCCCCAGTCCTGCTCCTGCTGGTGTTCGGTACGGCCGCCTTCTCCGGCCTCGGCCTGCTGATGGCGGGCACGCTGAAGGCGGAGGCGACGCTGGCCGCCGCGAACCTGGTCTTCCTGCTGCTGCTCGTGGGCGGCGGGGTGATCGTGCCGCTGGAGAAGTTCGGCTCGGCCGGGCAGCACGTGCTCGGGCTGCTGCCCATCTCCGCGCTCTCGGACGGCCTGCGGGACGTGCTCCAGCACGGGGCCGGGATGCCCTGGGGCGACCTGGGCATCCTCGCCGTGTGGGCGGTCGTGGGGCTGGCGGCGGCCGGGAAGTTCTTCCGCTGGGAGTGATCCTCGGGAAAGCTCAGGCCGACCCTCGTGAAAGCGTGCACAAGCGGCGCCCTACGATGGTGCACGTGCCAAAGCTGACCCGCGCCGACGCCGTAGCGGCCCTGCGCAACCCGCTCGCCTCCATCGCCGCACGCTGGACCCCTGACCCCCGGACGGTCCGACGGGCGGCGCTCATCGCGCTCGTCATGTCGGTGGTCATCGTGGTCACCGGCGGTGCCGTCCGCCTCACCGGATCGGGCCTCGGCTGCCCGACCTGGCCGACCTGCACCGACGACTCGCTCACCACCACCCGGGCCATGGGCTTCCACGGAGCCATCGAGTTCGGCAACCGCATGCTGACGTACGTGCTGTGCGCGGCCATCGGCTGGGCGATCATCGCCGCACGCTCCCAGAAGCCCTGGCGACGCGACCTGACCCGACTGGGCTGGGCGCAGTTCTGGGTGGTCATGGGCAACGCGGTGCTCGGCGGGATCGTGGTCCTGGTGGGCCTGAACCCGTACACGGTCGCCGCGCACTTCCTGCTCTCCTCGGGGCTCATCGCCGTCGCCACGGTGATGTGGCAGCGCACCCGCGAGGGCGACGGGGCGCCGCGTCCGCTGGTCGGCAAGGCCGTGCAGCAGCTGGTGTGGTTCCTGGTGGCCGCGTCCGTCCTGCTCATCGCGGTCGGCACGGTGGTGACCGGCGCCGGCCCGCACGCGGGTGACTCCCAGGAGGTCGACCGGATCCAGATCGACTGGGACACGGTCACCAAGCTGCACGCCGTGCTCGCCTGGATCGTGGTGACCCTCACCTTCGCCCTGTGGTTCGTCCTCAAGGCCGTCGACGCCCCCAAGGGCCCCCTCGACCGCACCCGTGAGCTGTTCCTGATCCTGCTGGCGCAGGGCGCCATCGGCTACGTCCAGTACCTCACGCACCTGCCGGAGGTCCTCGTCGGCTTCCACATGTTCGGCTCGTGCCTGGTCTGGATCGGTGTCCTGCGCGTCCTGCTGTCGCTGCGGGAACGCCCCGAGACGACGGCCGGTCTGCCCGCTCAGTCGTACGACGCGGTGAGCGCGTCGATCGCCGGGCCCAGGTAGTCCCGGGTCAGCCGGGCTCGACGTGCCGTCCACTCCTCGGTGGGCGGCACGGAGTCGCCGTAGCGGCGTCGGCGGATGTCCTCGACGACCTCGGCAGGTGCGCCCAGGCCGGGCAGCAGGTCCAGGGCCTCGCGCTTGGAGATCATCCGCCCGTCGCGCGCGGTCACGGTGGCGCGGGCAAAAGTGATCATCCCCAGGTCGACCCACACGTCCCGAGTCCACAGCGGTGCGTTGTCGACGGCGGACCTCCAGAAGTCCCGCTGGTCGCGTACGACGAAGTCGCCGAGTTCCCGGTCCGGCACCGGCGCCAGCAGCCCGGCGGGCACGCGCCCGTGCAGCACCCTCCCGAAGGCGTGCAGCTCACGCCGGGTCACCGGGGTGACCGTCCGCTTGAACAGCTCCTCGTGCGCCCACGTCAGATGGCGGCGGGCGGCGTCGTCCACGGTGTCCGGGGCCAGATAGGTGCAGTGCAGCTTGGCGGCGAGGGGCTGGGCACGTATGCGGGCATGTACGAGGGCTACCTTCCACACGACGCGCGGTGTCACGGAGCCAGGCAGCACCGTGATCAGATCCAGGTCGCTGCGGCCCTCCTGGTAGTCGCCCCCGGCGAGCGAGCCGTGCGCCCAGACGGCGACGGGCTTCAATGCCGTCAGTTCACGCAGGAAGCGGGCCAGTAACGTCTCGGTCTCCATCCGGTCAGTCTGTCCGGCTCACCCCAGCCCGTACACCCGTCGCGCGTTGTCCGCCGCGATCAGCCGGGCCACCCGCTGGGCGTCTCC
The DNA here is from genome assembly GCF_040630895.1 of Streptomyces sp. NPDC005728. Lineage (NCBI taxonomy): Bacteria > Bacillati > Actinomycetota > Actinomycetes > Kitasatosporales > Streptomycetaceae > Streptomyces > Streptomyces sp. NPDC005728. The sequence continues at coordinate 20,742 of NZ_JBEXYL010000028.1, read as the reverse complement.
CAGGGACCAGGCGCCCTCGGCCACCCAGGTGCCCAGCACCCGGCCCAGCGCCTCGCGGAACAGGCGGGCCCCGACGACGTGCAGCTCGGGCAGGCCGTGGGCGCCGCTGGAGAAGAGGATCTTGCCGAAGGGGGCCAGCTCCAGGATCTCGGCGAGCACCGTGGCCGCACGGGCACCGGTACGGACGAGGGCCGCGCCGGAGTCGGCGTACACATGCGGGAAGACACCGGCCAGGTGGGCGGCATGCCGGTGGTACGGGTATCCGTGCAACAGGATCAGGTCCGTGCCCAGCCCGGCCGTGGCCCGGACGAAGTCGGTGAGCAGCACGGGGTCCGTACGGTCGATGCGCGCGCCCGGCTCGCCGAGCCCGGCGTGCAGCTGGAGGGGCCGTCCGGAGGCGACCGCGATCCACAGCAGGTGCCGGAGCAGCACCGGGTCGGTCAGCTCGCCGCCGACCGGCCGCCCGGCCAGCCAGCGGCCCGCCGCGCCCCGTACCTCGCCCGGCCCCGGCGGCTCGGGGGCCACGGCCAGGCCGTGCCTGAGCCCCGCGACGGAGGTGAAGGCGACCGCTTCGGCGGCCGCGCCGTGGACCGATTCGGCGAGGTTGGCGAGAAAGGACTCGACGGTTCCGGAGGTGTCGGCGACCTGTTCGGCGAGGAGTTCGAGACGGACGATCTCGCGGGCCTCGGCATTGCCCGCGGAGGCCATCTCGGTGGGGCCGGTGAGGTCGCCGGGCAGGCCGGTGTCGACCAGGTAGGTGGTGATGCCGCTGCCCCGCAGCAGTCTGCGGCCCGTCTCCAGGACACCGAGTTCGCGGCGCCGGGCGAGATACCGGGCGGGCGGGCAGTGCGGTTCCAGGCCGAGCAGGGGCGGGCACCAGCGCCTTACGGCGAAACCCGTCTGTGTGTCGAAGAGGGTGGTGCCCGGTGCGGGCGGTCCCTCGGTGCGGGCGAGCTGGGCCTCGAAGGTGCCGAGGCCCAGTTCGGTGCGCAGTACGCCGTGGCAGTACTGGTCCACGAGGGACGGCGTTTCGATCATTCCGGCTCCCCGTGGGACGCGTGGGCGCTGCGCTTGCTCACAGGTCCTAACGGGTGAACCGGGTTCGAGGTCGCGGTCCGGCTCGGTGGGGTGCGGGTTGTTCGGCGAGCACCGGCCGTCCGGGGTTGCTCGCGCACGCGCTGCCGAGCCGCGTACCGGTCCGGCCCCGCGCCCCTACGGGCCTGCTCAGCCGCCGAGCTGAATGCCGGCCATGCGCTTCCACTCGTACGGGCCCGTCCGGACCTTCGCCGCGAACTCGCCGTCGAAGGACTCGTGGACGGTGATGCCCGCCTTCTCCACGGCCTGCCGGGCGATCTCGGTGCTGGGTGCCACCAGGTCACCCCAGCCGCCGTCCTCGCCCACGAGCACGATCCGGGCGCCGCGTTCGCCGATGTGGGCCACCTGGCCCTCGGCACCGCCGTGCGCCTTGGAGAAGGAGCTGATCTGCTTCGCGAGCCGCGCCGCCTTGCGCTCGGCCTTCGGGTCAACCTGCTGCGTGTCTGCCATGACCAGGATGCTACTCACGGGTAGATCGGCTGGCGAGAGCAGGGCCCTGTGACGTACGTCAGCGCAGGAACGGGTCGACCGCGACCGCGACGAACAGGATCGACACGTAGGTGATCGACCAGTGGAACAGCCGCATCTCCTTCAGCTTCACGCCCGTCACCTCGGCCTTCGCCCGGTTCTGCAGCCCGTGCGCCTCCCACAGCCAGAAGCCGCCGGCCGCGAGCGCGACCAGGGTGTAGAACCAGCCGGTGTAGCCGAGCGGGGTCAGCAGGAGGGAGACGGCGACCATCACCCAGCTGTAGATGACGATCTGCCGGGCGACCACCTTGTTGGAGGCGATGACCGGGAGCATCGGCACGCCCACGCGCGCGTAGTCCTCCCTGACCTTCATGGACAGCGGCCAGTAGTGCGGCGGCGTCCAGAAGAACATGACGAGGAAAAGGATGACCGGCGCCCAGGACATCGAGTTGGTGACGGAGGACCAGCCGATCAGCACCGGCAGGCAGCCGGCGATGCCGCCCCACACGATGTTCTGCGAGGTGCGCCGCTTGAGGATCATCGTGTAGACGACGACGTAGAAGAGGAGCGCTCCGAGTGACAGCCAGGCGCTCAGCCAGTTGACGGTCAACCCGAACAGCAGTGTCGAGACGACCGCGAGGGTGATGCCGAAGACCAGGCACTCGAGCGGGCTGACCATGCCGGTCACCAGCGGGCGCTGCGAGGTGCGGTCCATCAGGGCGTCGATGTCCCGGTCGATGTACATGTTCAGCGCGTTGGCGCCGCCCGCGGAGAGGTAGCCGCCGACGCAGGTGAGCAGGACCAGCTTGAGGTCGGGCACACCCTGCTGCGCCAGGAACATCACCGGAACGGTGGTGATGAGCAGCAGCTCGATGATCCGCGGCTTCGTCAGCGCCACGAACGCCTTGACACGGGCCCCGAACGGCCGGTGAACCGGGCTTTGGCTCGTCCCGAGCGCACCCGCTGGACGGGATTCGACGGCCGTCACGCACACCCCTGACAGAGACATCCCAGCAAGCCTCCCCGTGTGAAGTGCGGGTAAAGGCTCGCGCGTACCACGCCACTTTAGACGTTGCCCATACCTCGGCCTTCGCGGGGGTGGGGTCGTGTTGGCGGGCAGCGCATCAGAGGGGTTGTGGGGCTCGATTGAGCAGTCAGATGAGCGGCTCCGTATTCATGTGCCGAATGCGTCCTAGGCCAGTCGGGAGGCGGATCTCCGATAGTCCCGGCAGTCTGGAATCACTCGAAAAAATGCACGTCCTTACGGGGGTAGGCTCAACAACGGCCGGTGGGCAGAAGTGCACCGGCGGCCGGGTGGGGGCATGCCCCGAAGACCGGCGCCCGACATGTGGAGAGGAGCCCTGACCCAGGGTGAGCACCAAGCCGACCACCACAGACCTTGAGTGGACCGAGCTGGACCAGCGGGCTGTGGACACCGCCCGCGTCCTGGCCGCCGACGCCGTACAGAAGGTCGGCAACGGCCATCCCGGTACGGCGATGAGCCTGGCTCCGGCCGCGTACACCCTCTTCCAGAAGGTGATGCGGCACGACCCCGCCGACCCGGAGTGGGTCGCCCGCGACCGCTTCGTGCTGTCCGCCGGCCACTCGTCCCTGACCCTCTACACGCAGCTCTACCTGGCCGGCTTCGGCCTGGAGCTGGAGGACCTGGAGGCCTTCCGCACGTGGGGTTCGAAGACCCCCGGCCACCCTGAGTACGGCCACACCAAGGGCGTCGAGACGACGACGGGCCCGCTCGGCCAGGGTGTCGCCAACGCGGTGGGCATGGCCATGGCCGCCCGCTACGAGCGCGGTCTGTTCGACCCGGACGCCCCGCGGGGCGAGTCGCCCTTCGACCACTTCGTCTACTGCATCGCCGGTGACGGCTGTCTGCAGGAGGGCATCTCCGCCGAGGCGTCCTCGCTCGCCGGCCACCAGGAGCTGGGCAACCTGATCCTGCTGTGGGACGACAACCACATCTCGATCGAGGGCGACACCGAGACCGCCGTCTCCGAGGACACCGTCAAGCGGTACGAGGCGTACGGCTGGCACGTGCAGCGGATCGCCCCGAAGCCGGACGGCGACCTGGACCCGCACGCCATCTACAACGCGATCGAGGCCGCGAAGAAGGTCACGGACAAGCCGTCCTTCATCGCGATGCGCTCGATCATCGCCTGGCCGGCCCCGAACGCGCAGAACACCGAGGCCGCGCACGGCTCGGCGCTGGGCGACGAGGAGGTCGCGGCCACCAAGCGCGTCCTCGGTCTCGACCCGGAGAAGTCCTTCGAGGTCTCCGGCGAGGTGCTGGACCACACCCGCCGGGCGCTCGACCGGGGCCGCCAGGCCAAGGCGGAGTGGGAGAAGTCCTTCCAGGAGTGGCAGGGCGCCAACGCCGAGCGTGCGGCCGAGTTCGACCGCATCAGCAAGGGCGAGCTGCCCACCGGCTGGGAGGAGAAGCTCCCGGTCTTCGAGACGGGCAAGGGCATCGCGACGCGTGCCGCGTCCGGCAAGGTGCTGCAGGCGCTCGGCGCGGTGGTCCCCGAGCTGTGGGGCGGCTCCGCCGACCTCGCCGGCTCGAACAACACCACCATCGACAAGGACAGCTCCTTCCTGCCGGCGGACAACCCGCTACCGGAGGCGGACCCGTACGGCCGGACCATCCACTTCGGCATCCGCGAGCACTCCATGGCCGCGGAGATGAACGGCATCACCCTGCACGGCAACACCCGCGTCTACGGCGGTACGTTCCTCGTCTTCTCCGACTACATGCGCAACGCGGTGCGCCTGTCGGCCCTGATGCACCTGCCGGTGACGTACGTGTGGACGCACGACTCCATCGGCCTCGGCGAGGACGGCCCGACGCACCAGCCGGTCGAGCACCTGGCCTCGCTGCGCGCGATCCCCGGTCTGAACGTCGTCCGCCCGGCGGACGCCAACGAGACCGCGATCGCCTGGCGCGAGATCATGCGCCGCTACACCAAGGAGTTCGGCAAGGGCGCCCCGCACGGCCTCGCGCTGACCCGCCAGGGCGTGCCGGTGTACGAGTCCAACGACGAGGCCGCGCGCGGTGGTTACGTCCTCTTCGAGGCTGACGGCGGCGAGCCGCAGGTCATCCTCATCGCCACCGGTTCCGAGGTGCACGTGGCCGTCGAGGCGCGCGAGCAGCTGCAGGCCGACGGGGTGCCGACGCGGGTCGTTTCGATGCCTTCGGTGGAGTGGTTCGAGGAGCAGGACCAGACCTACCGGGACTCCGTGCTGCCGCCGTCCGTGAAGGCTCGTGTCTCGGTCGAGGCGGGCATCGGCCTCACCTGGCACAAGTACGTCGGGGACGCCGGTCGCATCGTTTCCCTGGAGCACTTCGGTGCTTCCGCCGACGGCAAGGTCCTCTTCCGCGAGTTCGGCTTCACTGCCGAGAACGTGGCCGCCCAGGCCCGGGAATCCCTCGCCGCCGCCCAGCGCTGACGCTCACATACGACACGTAGGAGATGTAATTCCATGACAGACGCACTCAAGCGCCTCTCCGAGGAAGGCGTCGCGATCTGGCTGGACGACCTGTCGCGCAAGCGGATCACGTCCGGCAACCTCGCCGAACTGATCGACCAGCAGCACGTCGTGGGCGTCACCACCAACCCGACGATCTTCCAGAAGGCGATCAGCAGCGGCGACGGCTACGAGCAGCAGCTGTCCGACCTCGCCGCCCGCAAGGTCACGGTCGAAGAGGCCATCCGCATGATCACCACGGCGGACGTCCGCGACGCCGCCGACATCCTGCGTCCCGTCTACGACGCCACCGGCGGCCAGGACGGCCGAGTCTCCATCGAGGTCGACCCGCGCCTGGCCCACCACACCCGGGCGACGGTCGCCGAGGCCAAGCAGCTGGCGTGGCTGGTCGACCGCCCGAACACGCTGATCAAGATCCCGGCCACTCAGGCGGGTCTGCCGGCGATCGCGGAGACGATCGGCCACGGCATCAGCGTCAACGTCACGCTGATCTTCTCCCTCGAGCGCTACCGCGCGGTCATGGACGCCTACCTCACGGGTCTGGAGAAGGCCAAGGAGCGCGGCCTGGACATCTCGCTGATCCACTCCGTGGCGTCGTTCTTCGTGTCCCGCGTGGACACCGAGATCGACAAGCGTCTGGACGCCCTGGGCACCGACGAGGCCAAGGCACTGCGCGGCAAGGCCGCCCTCGCCAACGCGCGGCTCGCCTACCAGGCCTACGAGGAGGTCTTCTCCTCCGACCGCTGGCACGCGCTGGAGAAGGCGGGCGCCAACAAGCAGCGTCCGCTGTGGGCCTCGACCGGTGTGAAGGACCCGGCGTACAAGGACACCCTGTACGTCGACGACCTGGTCGCGCCGAACACGGTCAACACCATGCCGGAGGCCACCCTGGAAGCCACCGACGACCACGGCCAGATCACCGGCGACACCATCCGCGGCACCTACGAGCAGGCCCGCGCCGAGCTCGACGCGGTCGAGAAGCTCGGGATCTCGTACGACGACGTGGTCCAGGTGCTGGAGGACGAGGGCGTCGAGAAGTTCGAGGCGTCCTGGAACGACCTGCTGAAGTCGACCGAGGCGGAGCTACAGCGCCTCGCCCCCTCGGAGGGCTGATTTGTCACCCCTTGCTGGTTCCGGAGCGAACCCGCTTCGTGACCCCGCGGACCGACGGCTCCCGCGTATCGCGGGGCCGTCGGGCCTGGTCATCTTCGGCGTCACGGGCGACCTGTCACGCAAGAAGCTGATGCCCGCGGTCTACGACCTCGCCAACCGGGGTCTGCTGCCGCCGGGCTTCTCCCTGGTGGGCTTCGCCCGCCGCGACTGGGAACACGAGGACTTCGCCGAGGTCGTGCACGACGCGGTCAAGGAGCACTCGCGCACGCCGTTCCGCGAGGAGGTCTGGCAGCAGCTCATCCAGGGGATGCGCTTCGTCCAGGGCACCTTCGACGACGACGACGCCTTCGAGCGGCTGCGCGCCACCATCGAGGAGCTGGACAAGGCACAGGGCACGGGCGGCAACTTCGCCTTCTACCTGTCCGTGCCGCCGCGCTCCTTCCCGGTGGTCATCCAGCAGCTGAAGAAGCACGGGCTGGCCGACCAGACCGGCGGTTCCTGGCGCCGGGCCGTCATCGAGAAGCCGTTCGGCCACGACCTGGAGTCGGCCGAGCAGCTGAACAAGGTCGTGCACGAGGTGTTCGAGCCGGACCAGGTGTTCCGGATCGACCACTACCTCGGCAAGGAGACCGTCCAGAACATCCTGGCGCTGCGCTTCGCCAACACGATGTTCGAGCCGATCTGGAACCGGTCCTTCGTGGACCATGTGCAGATCACCATGGCCGAGGACATCGGCATCGGCGGCCGCGCCGGCTACTACGACGGCATCGGCGCCGCCCGTGACGTCATCCAGAACCACCTGCTCCAGCTCATGGCCCTCACGGCCATGGAGGAGCCGGCCTCCTTCGGCGCGGACGCGCTGGCCGCCGAGAAGGAGAAGGTGCTCGGCGCCGTCCGGCTGCCCAGGGATCTGGGCCGCAGCACCGTGCGCGGCCAGTACGCGGCCGGTTGGCAGGGCGGCGAGAAGGTCATCGGCTACCTCGAAGAGGACGGCATCGACCAGAAGTCGAAGACCGACACCTACGCGGCCGTGAAGCTGGAGATCGACAACCGCCGCTGGGCGGGCGTCCCCTTCTACCTGCGCACCGGCAAGCGGCTCGGCCGCCGCGTCACCGAGATCGCCGTCGTCTTCCAGCGGGCTCCGCACTCCCCCTTCGACCACACGGCGACGGAGGAGCTGGGGCAGAACGCGATCGTCATCCGCGTCCAGCCGGACGAGGGCATCACGGTCCGCTTCGGCTCCAAGGTGCCGGGCACCTCGATGGAGATCCGGGACGTGTCCATGGACTTCGCCTACGGCGAGTCCTTCACGGAGTCCAGCCCGGAGGCCTACGAGCGCCTGATCCTGGACGTGCTGCTGGGTGACGCCAACCTCTTCCCGCGCACGGAGGAGGTCGAGCTGTCCTGGAAGATCCTCGACCCGATCGAGCAGTACTGGGACAAGCACGGCAAGCCGGCGCAGTACAAGTCGGGCACCTGGGGTCCCGCCGAGGCGGACGAGATGCTCGCACGAGACGGACGGAGCTGGCGCCGGCCATGAAGATAGACCTGACCGGCACCACCGCCGGCGAGATCAACAAGGCGCTCGTGCAGGGCCGCCGCGCCATCGGCACCCCCGCCGTCGGCATGGTCCTCACCCTCGTCCTCGTCACCGACGAGGAGAACGCCTACGACGCCCTCAAGTCCGCCAACGACGCGTCGCGCGAGCACCCCTCGCGCACGCTGGTGGTCATCAAGCGTGTCTCCCGCTCCCCGCGCGACCGCACGTCCTCGCGGCTGGACGCCGAGGTGCGGGTGGGCGCGGACGCGGGCACCGGCGAGACGGTGGTGCTGCGGCTGTACGGCGAGGTCTCCGAGCACGCCGACTCGGTCGTGCTGCCGCTGCTGCTGCCGGACGCCCCGGTCGTCGTCTGGTGGCCGGTGAACGCCCCGCTGGACCCGGCCAAGGATCCCCTCGGCGCGCTCGCCCAGCGCCGGGTCACCGACACCTACGCCGCCGAGCAGCCGGTACGGGAGCTGTCCGCCCGTGCCGAGGCCTACACGCCCGGCGACACCGACCTGTCCTGGACCCGGATCACGCCGTGGCGCTCGATGCTGGCGGCGGCCCTGGACCAGGTGGTCTGCGAGGTGAAGGCCGTCGAGGTGGAGGGCGAGGAGTTCAACCCGAGCTGCGAGCTGCTGGCGATGTGGCTCGCGGACCGCCTCGACGTCCCCGTCAAGCGCTCGCTGTCCGCGGGCCCGGGCCTGACCGGCGTCCGCATGGACACCAGCTGCGGCCCCATCGTGCTGGACCGGGCGGACGGTGCACTGGCCACCCTCGCCATCGAGGGCCAGCCGGCCCGCGCGGTGGCGCTCAAGCGGCGGGACACCGCCGAGCTGATCGCGGAGGAGCTGCGCCGGCTCGACCCGGACGACACCTACGCGTCGGCGCTGCGCTACGGCGTGGAGCGGCTGAACTCGGGGGCCGAGGCCGCCGCGCCGGAACCGGTGGCGGAAGCCGGGGCGGAGGCCGCCAAGGCTCCTGCCAAGAAGGCGGCCGCCAAGAAGGCCCCGGCGAAGAAGGCGGCGACGAAGTGAGCACTCCGCAGCTGGTCGTGCACCACGACAAGGACCTGATGGCGCAGGCCGCCGCGGCCCGTCTGATCACGAAGATCGTGGACGCGCAGGCCTCCCGGGGCCACGCGTCCGTGGTCCTCACGGGCGGCCGCAACGGCAACGGCCTGCTGGCCGCGCTGGCGGCGGCCCCGGCTCGGGACGCCATCGACTGGAGCCGCCTCGACCTGTGGTGGGGCGACGAGCGTTACCTGCCCGAGGGCGACCCGGAACGGAACGTCACGCAGGCCCGCGAGGCCCTGCTGGACGCCGTACCGGTGGACCCGGAGCGCGTGCACGCCATGCCCGCCTCCGACGGCCCGTACGGCGCGGACGTGGAGGCGGCGGCGGAGGCCTACGCGGCCGAGCTGGCCAAGGCGGCCGGGCCGGAGAACCACGGCGCGGTCCCCTCCTTCGACGTCCTGATGCTGGGCGTCGGCCCGGACACCCACGTGGCCTCGCTCTTCCCGGAGCTGCCCGCGGTCCGGGAGACGGAGCGCACGGTGGTCGGCGTGCACGGTGCCCCCAAGCCCCCGCCGACCCGGGTCTCGCTGACCCTGCCTGCGATCCGCTCGGCCCGCGAGGTCTGGCTGCTCGCGGCCGGCGAGGACAAGGCCCAGGCCGTGGCCATCGCCCTGTCGGGCGCGGGCGAGGTCCAGGCCCCGGCGGCGGGTGCGTACGGTCGCTCCCGGACCCTGTGGCTCCTGGACGCCGCGGCGGCCTCCCAGCTGCCTCGGTCCCTGTATCCGCCGGCCTCGCCGTAAGTGCCGGTGACCGTCCCAGGGGGCTCCGCCCCCTGGACCCCGGGCCTGTGCCCACCCTCCGACTACTTCACCGACCCCGCCATCACCCCCTGCACGAAGTGCCGCTGGAAGGCGAAGAACACCGCCACCGGCACGATCAGGGACAGGAAGGCGCCCGGCGCCAGGACGTCGATGTTGCTGCCGAACTGGCGGATCTGGGACTGGAGTTCCACGGTCAGCGGCTGGGACGAGCTGTCGGCGAAGAGCAGGGCGACCAGCATGTCGTTCCAGACCCACAGGAACTGGAAGATGGCGAGCGAAGCGATCGCGGGCCGGCCCACCGGAAGGACCAGGCGCGTGAAGATGCGCCACTCGTTGCCGCCGTCCATCCGCGCCGCCTCCAGCATCTCCTTCGGCATCTCCGCGAAGTAGTTCCGCAGGAGGAACACCGCGAAGGGGAGGCCGTAGGCCACGTGGAAGAGGACGACGCCGGGAATCGTGCCGAACAGGCCCAGTTGGCCGAAGAGTTTGGCCACCGGCAGCAGGCCGATCTGCACCGGCACCACCAACAGGGCCACCACCAGCAGGAAGAGCGGCTCGCGGCCCGGGAAGTCCAGCCAGGCGAAGGCGTATCCGGCGAGCGCCGCGATGACCACGACGAGCGTCGTGGCCGGCACCGAGATCAGGACCGTGTTCCAGAAGGCCTGCGTCATGCCGGCGTTCTTCAGCAGCGCCGAGTAGTTGTCGAAGGACAACTGGCCGGGGCTCGCCAGCGCCGTCCACCAGCCGCCCTTCGCCGTGTCCGAGGCCGACCGCAAGGACGACACGAACAGCCCCGCCAGCGGCGTCAGCCAGACCAGGCCGATCACCACGAGGAAGGCCTGCACGAGCCCATTGCCCAGGCCACGCCTGACCGCGTTCATCGCTGGCTCCTTCGGAAACGGCGGACGTTGAAGACCATCGCGGGGATCACGAGGAGCAGGAGCAGCACGCCGAGAGCGCTGCCCAGGCCCTGGTTGTTGCCACCGCCGAAGGACACCAGCCACATCTGGGTGGCGAGGACGGTGGCGTCCTCCTGCACGGGGCCCGGCGCGATGATGTAGACGAGGTCGAAGACCTTCATCACGTTGATCACGAGGGTCACGAAGACCACGGTCAACACGGGGGCGAGCAGCGGGACGGTGATCCTGCGGAAGATCTGCCACTCGTTCGCGCCGTCCATCCGCGCGGCCTCCAGCGAGTCCCGCGGGAGGGCGGACAGACCCGCGCCGATCAGCACCATCGCGAAGCCCGTCCAGATCCACAGGTACGCGCCGATGATCGCCGGTGTGACGAGCGTCGGGCCGAGCCAGGAGACTCCCTGGTAGGGCGGCGCGAAGTTCGACGCGGGCAGTTTCACCGTGTAGGAGCCCTCCCGGAGCCCGGCGAAGCGGAAGGAGCCGTCGGACGCGGACGTCGTGCTCGCGACCGTCCTTCCGTCGCGCAGCGCCTCGACCGTCATGCCGGGCAGGCCGCTCTCCTTCGGGTCGACCCTGCCCTGCTTCCCTCCCCCGCCGGGCGTGAAGTCCAGGTAGACGACACCGCGCAGTTCGTCGGCGGCGGCCTTACGGGCCGCGGCAGGGTAGGCGGGCGAAGCAGCCTTCGGCAGGTCCTCGGGCAGCACGCCCACCAGGCCGAGGGACACCGAGCGGCCCGGGGACAGGTCCGCGTTCGTCAGGTACGAGCCGTCCCGGCCGGGGGTGAGCCCCTGCCCGTCACGTGCCCGTGCCGCCGGATACGACGAGGTCCCCTTGAAGGCGTCGTGGACGGAGACCACGGCCGCGTTGAGGACGCCCTTGTCCGGGTCCTCGTCGTAGGCGAGCCGGAAGATGATGCCGGCGGCGAGGAAGGACACCGCCATCGGCAGGAACAGCAGGAGCTTGAAGGCGGTGGCCCAGCGGACCTTCTCGACCAGGACGGCGAGGATCAGGCCCAGTCCGGTGAGCAGGGTGGGGGCTACGACCACCCAGATCGTGGTGTTGCGGACGGCCTTCAGGGTCGTCGGGTCGCGGAACATCTCGGCGTAGTTGTCGCCGCCCACGAAGCGGGTGCCGGAGGCGTCGAAGAAGCTGCGGCCGACGGAGAACAGCACGGGGTAGACGACGAGCGCTCCGAGCAGGAGCAGGGCGGGGAAGACGAAGAGCAGGGCGACGGTCCGGGCGCGCCGCCGGCCGCGGCGCCCGCGGGCCGCGCCGGCGGCCCGCGGGTTCGCCTGTTGCTCGGCGAGTGTGGTGACGGTCATTTTTCCGCTCAGCCCTGGTAGGCCTTGGCCGCCGCGGACTCCAGCTTCGCCGCGGTCCCCTTCGGGTCGGAGGGGTCGCGCAGGAAGTCCTGGAGCAGCTTCCACTCGCCCGTGCCCTTGGTGCCGCCGAAGGACGCCGGTGCCTGGTCGGACATGTCGAAGCGGACCGAGTCCCCGGCCGAGACGAGGGACTCGGCGGTGGCCCGGGTGACGTCGTCGCCGTAGGAGGCGAGGTCGAGCTTCTTGTTCGGGGACAGGAAGCCGCCCGCCTTCGCCCACACGGCCGCCGCCTCCGGTGTGGCCAGGTACTCCAGGAGCTTCATGCCGGCCTTGGCGTTCTTGCCGTCCTTGAGGACGACGGCCGCGTCGCCGCCGCTGACCACGGGTGCGGTGCCGCCGCCGACCGCGGGGAACGGGAAGAAGTTCGCGTCCTTGCCGATGGTCTTCTGGAACTGGTCGTGGGCGACGCCGGCGACGAAGTCGCCCTCGAAGACCATGCCGGCCTCGGGCTTGGGCCCGAACACCTTCTCCACCGAGCCCGGGAAGTCGGTGTTCAGCGCTTCCTTCTGGCCGCCCGCGACGAGCTGCTTGTCCTTGAAGAGCTTGCCGAGCGTGGTGAGCGCCTGGACCACGCTCGGGTCGGTCCACTTCAGCCGGTGGGTGGCGAGGGCGTCGTACTTCTCGGGTCCGGCCTGGGAGAGGTAGATGTTCTCGAACCAGTCGGTGAGGGTCCAGCCGTCCTGTCCGGCGACGGCGAAGGCCGCGAGCCCGGAGTCGGAGACGGTGTGCCCGGCCTTGAGCATCTCGTCGTAGGTCTTCGGCGGCTTGACGCCGGCCTGGGCGAGGGCGTCGGGGCTGTACCAGACGGTCGACTTGTGGGCCGCCTTGAAGTAGAGGCCGTAGAGGGTGCCGTCGACGCTGCCGTACTTCTTCCAGACCGGGGCGTAGCCGGCGTCCACCGACTGTCGGGTCGTGGCCGACAGCGGCTTGAGCCAGCCCTGCTTCGCGAACTGCTGGAGCACGCCGACCTGCGGGACCATCACCACGTCGGGCGCGTTGCCGCCCTCGATCTTGCTGCCGACGACGGTGGAGACGTTGTCGCCGGTGGAGACGAACTGCGTCTTGGCGCCGGTCTTCGCGGTGAACGCGTCCAGCACCTTCTGGAAGTTCTTCTGCTCGGTCCCGGACCAGACGCCGGCCACGGTGACGGTCTGGCCGCTGAGCGCCTTGTCACCACCGCCGGCGGTCACCGGACCGCCGCCGCAGGCGGTTGCGCCGAGGGCCAGGGCGAGGGCGGTGCAGCTCGTGAGCAGGGTCGTACGGCGTCGCATCATCTTTGATGTCCCTTCAGGGGATGGGAGTTGACGGAAATCAGAGGGTGGTGTCGCTCAGCCACCAGGCCGCCGTCGAACCGGGCAGCACCCCGACCGGACAGGGGCCGCTGGACAGCAGGGGGGTGCCGGAGGCCGGCGCGGGCGTGGGCGACGTACCGAAGTTGACGGCGCAGACGAGGCCGTCGCCGCGGACGAAGGCGAGGACGCCGGGCGGGGTGTCCAGCCAGCGCAGCGTGCCCTCGCCCAACTGGGGCAGCGAGGAGCGCAGTTGCAGGCCGTCGCGGTACAGGTGCCAGAAGGAGCGGGTGTCGGCGAGGGCGCGGTCGGTGGCGTACTCGGCGAAGTACGGGGGCTGCGGCAGCCAGGGCTTGGCACCCTCGGCTCCGGAGGTGAAGCCGAACGGGGAGGCCTGCCCGGACCAGGGCAGGGGCACCCGGCAGCCGTCGCGTATGCGGGCGCGGCTTCCGGTGCGCCGGAAGATCGGGTCGGTGAGTACGTCGTCGGGCAGGTCGACGACCTCGGGCAGGCCCAGTTCCTCGCCCTGGTAGATGTACGCGGCTCCGGGCAGCGCCAGCATCAGCAGCGCGGCGGCGCGGGCGCGGGCGGCTCCGAGACCGCTGCCCTCGGTGGCGGGCTCGCCGTAGCGGGTGACGGTGCGGACCTGGTCGTGGTTGTTGAGCACCCAGGTGACCGTCGAGCCCGTGCCGGCTATGTCCTGCATGGCCTCGGAGATGACCTTGCGGAAGGCGTCGGCGTCCCAGGCGGCGCCGAGCAGGTCGAAGAAGAAGGCCTGGTGGAGTTCGTCGGGGCGGACGTACTCGGCGTGTTCGCGGGCCGTGGGGACGGACACCTCGCCGACGAGGAGACGCTCCCGGCCGTCGCGGGCGGCGCACTCCTCGCACAGGGAGCGCCAGCGCCGCCACACGTCGTGCACCTCGGGCTGGTTCCAGGCGAGCGGGTTGACCGAGTCGCGGGTGCGGGCGTCGGCCTCCGGGTCGTCGGAGTCGGGCAGTTCGGGGTGCTTGTACAGGCCGGCGGCGACGTCGATACGGAAGCCGTCGACACCCCGGTCCAGCCAGAAGCGCAGGATGCGGTCGAACTCGGCGGGGATGTCGGGGTTGCGCCAGTTCCAGTCGGGCTGCTCCGGCGTGAACATGTGCAGGTACCACTGGCCGGGGCGGCCGTCCGCCTCCGTGACCCGGGTCCAGGCCGGGCCGCCGAACATGGCGTGCCAGTTGTTGGGCGGCTCGCTGCCGTCCGGGCCGCGGCCGTCGGCGAAGTGGAAGCGGGCGCGGGCGGGGCTGCCGGGCTCGGCGCCGAGGGCCTCGCGGAACCACGGGTGCTCGCTGGAGCAGTGGTTGGGGACGATGTCCAGGAGCACTCGGATCCCGAGCCGCCGGGCGGCTGCCATCAGCAGGTCGAACTCGGCGAGGTCGCCGAAGAGCGGGTCGACACCGCGGTAGTCGGCGACGTCGTAGCCGTGGTCGTGCTGGGGCGAGGGGTAGAAGGGGCTCAGCCAGATGCCGTCGACGCCGAGCTTCTTCAGGTAGGGCAGTCCGGCGCGGACCCCGGCCAGATCACCGATGCCGTCACCGGTGCTGTCCAGAAAGCTGCGGACATACACCTGGTAGATCACGGCGTCGCGCCACCAGTGGTACTTACTCAACATGCATGCATGTTAGGTAGGCGTGTCGCGAGGGTGTCAATGAAAAGAACGGAAGCTACCGCTGAGTTGGGGTGTGAAATGCGGATCTATCCGGACACTTTGAAGCAAGATGAGATGTCCGCGTTACCTAACAAGTAACTAGCGACTGGAGACGGCCGCCAGCTCGCGCGCCAGTCGCCGTACCGCCGCCGCGGGCGTCTCGTGCCCGGTCAGGGCGTCGCGCACCACCGCCTGCACCACCAGACTGACCTGGTCGTAGTGGGGGCTCTTGGGGCGCGGGGCGGCCGTGAGCACGGCGGCGCGCAGGGTCGGCAGATAGGGGAACCGCCGTACGAGTGCGGGATCTTCGTAGAGCGCGGCCCGCACGGGCGGCAGCGCGCCCCGCGTGAGCACCTGCCGCTGCACGCTCCCACTCGTCAGGTACGCGATGAGCCGCGCGGCCGAATCGGGGTGCCGGGCGCGTGTGTTGACGGCCAGGTTGGAGCCGCCGAGGACACTCGTCCCCGGCCCGTCCGGCCCTGGCAGCGGTACGGCGCCGATCCGGCCGGCGACCTCGGAGCCCCTGGCCGAGGCCACGGCGTAGGCGTAGGGCCAGTTGCGCAGGAACAGCAGATGGCCGTCCTGGAAGGCCTGTTTGGACTCCTCCTCCTTGTACGTCAGCGCCGCCTTGGGGATCCAGCCCTCGCGCAGGCCGCGGGCGAGGAAGCCGATGCCCTCGCGGGCGGCGTCCGAGTCGACGGTGACGCGCGCGCCCTCGTCGCCGAGGATGGTGCCGCCCGCCGAGTACACGGCCTCGGCCGCGTTGACGGTCAGACCCTCGTACGGCAGGAGCTGCCCCGCGTAGCCGTCCAGGCCGTATCTGGGCGCGATCGTCTTCGCGTCGCGCTCCAGCTCGGCCCAGGTGCGCGGCGGTGGCACGCCCTCCTTGGCGAGGACGTCCTTGCGGTAGAGCAGCAGTCCGGCATTGGTGACGTACGGCACGGCGTACAGCCGCCCGTCGTAGGTGGCGGTGTCCACGACCGGCGGCAGGAAGGTCTTCAGCGGGAAGCGTTCGCGAGGCAGCGGGCGGATCCAGCCGGCCGCCGCGAACTCCGGGGTCCAGTTGACGTCGATGTTGAGGACGTCGAACCGGCTCCGGTCGCCGCCGCGCAGGTCGGTGGTCATCTGCGCATGGGTCTCGTCGGCGGAGTCCGGCAGCTCGACGAGGGTGACCTTCTCGGCGGGATGCGTACGATTCCAGCCCTCGAGGAGCGGTCCGAGGTAACCGGTGAGGTCACCGGCGGTGGCCAACGTGAGCGGCCCTCTCTGCCCGCCGCCCTCGTCCGCGTGCGCGCCGGAGGCCACGTACCCGGTGAGAACCACGGCGAGAACCAGGAGCCCCCTACCGGCGGCGCGCATCCACCGCATAGGTTCCTCCCTGAACACGTACACCCGGCCACGGGCTTCTTCGCCCGGGGACAGAGGCCATGTATACCTGTTAGGTATGGGCGATACTAGGGCCTGGAGCACATTGAGCAGACAGGAGGACAGCACGAGTGCGCCTGCCCCTCCTGGCACTCCTCGCGCGCGGCCCGGCCCACGGCTACGAGCTGAAGCAGGACCTTGAGCAACTGCTGGGCTCCGCGTACCCTCAGCCGAACGTCGGCCAGATCTACGTGACCCTCGGCCGCCTCGAGAAGTCGGGACTGATCGAGGGCGAGGACGTCGAGCAGTCCAGCCGACCCAACAAGAAGGTCTACCACCTCACCGACGCCGGGCGCGAGGCGCTGCACGCCTGGTTCGAGGAGACCGAGGACGAGCCGCGGGTACGGGACGAGTTCTTCATGAAGCTGGCGCTCGCCCCGCAGACCGGTCTCGCCGAGCAGATAGCCCTCATCAACAGACAGCGGCGCCAGTACCTCAACACCATGCGCAACCTGTCGAAGCTGGCCGCCGCCGAGAACCGGGACAACCGAATCGCCCATCTGCTCATCGAGGGCGCGATGCTGCACCTGCAGGCCGACCTCGACTGGCTGGAGCGGTGCCAGGAGGAACTGGAGGAGCTGGAGTGAGTGACGGCCACCCTCCTGTGCTGTGCGCCGAGGGTCTGGTGAAGACCCACCACGGCGAGGGCGCGCCCGCGCACGCCGTCCGCGGGGTCGACCTGAGCGTGGCCCGGGGCGAGTTCGTGGCGATCACGGGACCGTCCGGAGCGGGCAAGTCCACGCTGCTGCACCTGCTCGGCGGGCTCCAGCGGCCGGACGAGGGCAGCATCCGGCTCGACGGCCGGTGCACGGACTCCTTCAGCGAGGCGCGCTGGGCGGTGGAGCGCAGGAAGGCCATCGGCATCGTCTTCCAGTTCTTCAACCTGGTGTCCAGCCTGTCGGTCGCCGACAACGTCGAGCTGCCCGCCCTGCTCGCCGGTGTCCCGCCGAAGCGGGCCCGGGCCGAGCGCGAGACGCTCCTTTCCGAGCTGGGCCTTCAGGGCAAGGAGCGCAGCATGCCGGGCGAGCTGTCCGGCGGCGAACAGCAGCGGGTCGCGCTCGCCCGCGCCCTGGTCAACCATCCGCCGCTGCTGCTGGCCGACGAGCCCGCCGGCAGCCTCGACAGCAAGGGCACCCGCGAGGTGATGCGGCTGCTGTCCCGCTTCCACGGGCGCGGGCAGAGCATCGTACTTGTCACCCACGACGCCCGGCTGGCCAGCGCCGCCGACCGGGTGATCAGCTTCTTCGACGGCCGCATAGCCGACGACGCCGCACTGGACGGCACCCCGTCCCGCAAGCCCGGGACATCGGGTGTGCTGGAGCTGAGGGACTGATGGCGCGGCGACTGCCCGGAACCGGGGACTGAGCCGTGCGCGCCACCCTCCGCTGGGCCCACTCCGATCTGCGCACGCACCGCGGCGAGGCGCTGTTCATCACGCTCGCCACCGCCGGCATCGTCGCCTCGCTGCTGCTGGCCGCCGCCCTCTTCGGCTACGCCACCAACCCCTGGCAGCGGACCTTCACCCAAGCACGCGGGGCCCATGTGTGGATCCACACGGCCGCCTCCGCCGACGCCCGCCGGCTCGCCCGGCTGGACGGCGTCGAGTCCGTCGCCGGCCCCTACCGGACCGAGTCCGCCACCGTCGCCTCGCGCGGCACCCGCGCCGCCGTGGAACTGCGCGGCACCCCGCGCCCGCCCTCCGTCGGCCGCCCCCTGCTCACCGCCGGCCACTGGCTGGACGCGGCGGAGCCGGACGGCGTGGTCCTGGAGAGCGGCCTGGCCCGGGCCCTGCTGGCCGAGCCGGGCGACACCCTCACCCTGCCCGGTACCGCCCGCACCCTGACCGTCGAGGGCATCGCCGACAGCGCCGAGCCCGGCTACAGCCCGGGCGCGCAGCCGGGTCTGGTCTGGGCGCTGCCGTCCACCGTGCGCGCCCCCGGCGGCCAGGTGACCGGGCTGCGCCTGAAGGACCCGGGCGACACGGACTACGCGGTGCAGCGTGCCGTGACCGCGCTGGGCGCGGGCGCGGTCGGCGAGGTCTCCACCTGGCAGCAGGCGCGGGCCGAGGCACAGGGCGAGAACCGGCTCCTCGGGCAGGTGCTCGGGCTGTTCGGGCTCGGCGCCCTGGTCGCCGCCGGATTCGCCGTGCACGGGGCGATCAGCACCCGCATCCGGGGTCATCTGCGGGACATCTCGGTGCTGAAGGCGATCGGCTTCACGCCCGGCCAGGTCGTGCGGATCTTCCTGCTCCAGCACCTGGCGTACGCCGCGCTGGGCGCGGTGGCCGTGGCCGCGCTCACCGAGGGTCTGGGCAACCGGATCCCGGGACGGCTCGGTGACGCGGTGGGCGTGTGGCAGGGGCTGCCGGGGCACACCCTGGCGCTGTCCGCCGTACCCGTGGCCGCGGTGCTGTTCATCGGCCTGACGACGGGCCTCGCGGCCTGGCGGGCGGGCCGGGTGCCGCCGGTGCCGGTGCCGCGCCCGTCGGCTCCGGCGGGCGGCCGGCTGACCGGCCTGGCCCGCGGCGCCCTGGGGCTGCGGCTGCCGGCCGCGCTGGTCCTGGGCTGCCACAAGGCGCTCGCGGGACGCGGCCGGTCGCTGGCCGGGGTGGCCCGGCTGACGCTGCCGCTGCTGCTGATCGTGGTGGCGCTCAGCGCGTGGACCACCATCGACCGGTTCCACAGCAGCCCGGAACAGGTGGGCCTGCCGGCGGCGCTCACGGTCCGCTCGGACGGTGGCATGAGCGGCCCGGGCGTACGGGCCCTGCTGGCGGCGGACCCCCGGGTCACCGCCGCCTACCCGGGCGTCGAGGTGGCCGCGCTGGTCCCCGGTCAGACCGGCACGATCGCGCTGCGCGGGCTCGGCACCCGCGCCCAGCCGTACCCCTACACCCTCGCCGAGGGCCGGGCCGCGCACGGACCGGACGAGGCGGTGGCCGGCCAGGGCCTGCTGGACCTGCTGCACGTACGAGTCGGGGACTGGGTGCGGATGACGGTGGGCGAACAGCCGCAGATCCTGCACATCGTGGGCCGCAGCATCGAACCGCAGAACGCCGGCCGGGTCGTGACGACCTCCCTGGACACCCTGCGCGAGAACGACCCGCAGCTGTCCCCGGCCTTCTACCAGCTGCGGCTGAGCCCCGGCGCCGACCCGCAGGAGGTCGCCTCCGCGCTGTCCGCGGCCGGCCGCGGACACCTGGACGTGCACACCGTGACCAATCCGGCCGACGGGCTGTCCCCGCTGCGCGCGGTCGTCGCGGGGCTGGTCGCCGTGCTGGCTCTCATCGGGCTCGTCGAGCTGCTCACCGCGATCGGCGGGAGCGTCCGGGAGGGCGAGCGGGACATGCTGGCGCTCCGGGCGATCGGCATGTCCCCCCGGCAGATCACCGCGATCACCGTGACGGCGACGACCTGTACGGCCCTGGCCGCGGTCCTCGTCGGCACGGCCCTCGGGCTCCCGCTGGCGCACCGGCTGATCGACGCCCAGGGCAGCTCCAGCGGCATCGGCGCCGGTATCGCCCGGTCGCCCTCGCCCGGCCTGCTGTTCCTGCTGGGCGCAGGCGCCGTGCTCGGGGCGGCCGCCCTCGCCGCCCTGCCCGCCGCCCGGGCGGCACGCCGACGGCTGGCGGACACCCTGAGCGCGGTGGCCTGACTCCAGCCCGCCACGGCCGCCGCGAGCGCGGGCGGTCAGCTCCGGCCGCGCAGCTCCCGGTACTTGGCGACGAGCGCCTTCGTCGAGGCGTCCAGACCCGGAACCTCGGCGCCCTCGGTGAGAGCCGGTTCGACCCGCTTGGCGAGGACCTTGCCCAGCTCGACGCCCCACTGGTCGAAGGAGTCGATGTTCCACACGGCGCCCTGCACGAACACCTTGTGCTCGTAGAGCGCGACCAGCTGACCGAGCACGGACGGGGTCAGCTCGCGCGCCAGGATCGTGGTCGTCGGCCGGTTGCCCGGGAAGGTCTTGTGCGGGACCAGCTCCTCGGGCACGCCCTCCGCGCGGACCTCCTCGGCCGTCTTGCCGAAGGCGAGGGCCTGGGTCTGGGCGAAGAAGTTGGCCATCAGCAGGTCGTGCTGCGCCCTGAGGTCACCGCTCAGCTCGGCGACCGGCTCGGCGAAGCCGATGAAGTCCGCGGGGATGAGCTTGGTGCCCTGGTGGATGAGCTGGTAGTAGGCGTGCTGTCCGTTGGTGCCGGGCGTGCCCCAGACGACCGGCCCGGTCTGCCACTCGACCTGCTTGCCGTCCCGCGCCACGTACTTGCCGTTGGACTCCATGTCCAGCTGCTGGAGATAGGCCGTGAACTTGGACAGGTAGTGGCTGTACGGCAGTACCGCGTGCGACTGGGCGTCGTGGAAGTTGCCGTACCAGATGCCCAACAGGCCCAGGAGCAGCGGCACGTTGGACTCGGCGGGCGCGGTGCGGAAGTGCTCGTCGACCAGGTGGAACCCGTCGAGCATCTCCCGGAAGCGGTCCGGGCCGATGGCGATCATC
>NZ_JBEXYL010000027.1:70609-105029 GCF_040630895.1 Streptomyces sp. NPDC005728 | reverse complement strand
GGCGAGGGAGGCGTCGGCCTCGGCGACCCGGCCCTCGGCGAGCAGGGTGCGGGCGACCGAGCGGTGCATCCGGGTGCGCTGCGCACGGCGCAACGCGCCTGTTCGGTGCGGTTTTGCGCTGCGCACGGTGCAACGGCCCCTGCCCGTTGCGGTCTTCCGCCGTGTCCGGCCAACGACCCCCGATCCAAGGCCGGTTGGCGCCGGGCAACGGCTGATCCCTGCGTGGCGTGACCTCCGGGTGATCGGGAAGGATGCAGCGGGCGCGGCCCGAAGGCCGTGCCGATGCCCGCAGTCGGAACCACACGGAAAAATGGAGCGCACCGATGACCTCTCCGGCCCCCCAGGACCTCGTCGTCACGCAGGCCACCCTCGCCGACTGGCCGGTGATCAGCGGGTGGGCGGCGGCGGAGGGCTGGAATCCAGGGCTGTCCGACGGGCCGGCCTTCTTCGCCCAGGACCCGGACGGGTTCTTCCTCGGCCGGATCGACGGGGAGCCGGTGTCGGCCATCTCGGTCGTGAACTACGGCTCCGACTACGCCTTCCTCGGCTGCTACCTCGTCCGCCCGGACCTGCGCGGCCACGGCCACGGCCTCACCACCTGGAAGACCGCCCTGGCCCACGCCGGCAACCGCACCGTCGGCCTGGACGGAGTCGTCGCCCAGCAGGACAACTACCGCCAGTCCGGCTTCGAACTCGCCCACCGCACCATCCGCTTCACCGGCACCGCCCCCGGGGGCCGCACACCCGACGGGGTCCGCCCCGCCGGTCCCGCCGACCTGGCCGCTGTCACCGCCTACGACGGCGCCTGCTCGCCGGCCGACCGCCCGCGGTTCCTCGCCGAGTGGCTGACCGGCCCCAGCCACCGTGCGTGGGTCCGCCACGACGGGGACCGTCTCACCGGCTACGGAGTGATCCGCCCCGGCCACGACTGCCTGCGTATCGGCCCCCTCTTCGCCGACACCGACGACGACGCCCGGGCCCTGTTCGCCGCGCTCACCGCCGACTTCACCGGCCGCGAGGTCGCCGTCGACATCCCCGAACCGAACGCCGCCGGCATCGCGCTGGCCGAAGAGGCTGGGTTCCGCGCCTCGTTCGAGACCGCCCGGATGTACACCGGGCCGGTCCGCGAGCACGCCCGGGACCGGGTGTTCGGGGTGAGCACGCTCGAACTCGGCTGAGCCGGCCGGGACGCGAGCCGGGTGCCGGGTGCCGTCCCCGGAAGCCACCCGGTTGCGGCACTCGGCGAGGACCGTGCCGTCCGCCGGGACGAGCACCGACCCGAAGGGCTCGTCACCCGCAGCGAGCGTCTGCGGCGCCGGCGCAGATGGCGCGGCTCACCGCCCTTCCCCCATGTGGCACGGACCTGGTCGCAGCGCGATCCCCGGCGCCGCAGTCCACAGCCACCCGGTTCCCGCCCGGCGCCGCACCGCACCGTACGGACGGCAGGGCGTGCCGGTACCCGGCCGCGACCGTCACCAGCGCGAGCACGGCAGTGATCCGCGCGATCCTGCCCTACCTCTCCGGGCCCGGCGAACTGCATCCGCCCGCGCGTGCGTCACCCCGCAGACGGCGGCCCTGCTGGAGGCGCACATCGACCCCATCCAGGCCCGCATCGACTGCCTGGCCCGCAACGGCGACCGGCTCACCGCCTACATGTCCGTGGTACGGCCGGACGGTGCCGGCCCGGGCGGCCGGTAATTCCGTTGCCCCGCCCCGGGAACGGATGCTGGAGTGAGGCCATGGATCACGCCACGGTGCTCGCCCTCTACGACCGGGACATGCGCGAGGGCGCACGCCCCGACGGGCCCGGCGCCCGGATCGAGCGGACCGGCGCGGTCGTCCGCCAGGTCGCCGACGCACAGGGTTGGAACGGCGTCGTGTGGTCCGCCCTGGACGCGGGGAGCGCGGACCGGGTGATCGAGGAACAGATCGCGTACTTCACCGGCCTCGGCCGCGACTTCGAGTGGAAGCTCTACGGCCATGACCGTCCGGTGGACCTCGGCCTCCGGCTCACCGCCGCCGGATTCCGGGCCGACCCCGAGGAGACGCTGGTGATCGGCGAGGTCGCCCGACTCGCCCTGGACGCCGAGCCGCCCGCCGGGATCCGCTTCGTCCAGGCCACCGACCCGGCCGGCGTCGACCTCGTAGTGGACGTGCACGAGAAGGCCTTCGGCTCCGACGGCACCCGGCTGCGCCACCGCCTGCTCACCCGGCTGGCCGCCGACCCGGGCACCGTCGTCGCCGTCGTCGCGCTCGCCGGGGACGAGCCCGTCAGTGCCGCGCGCATGGAAATGGAGCCCGGCACGCGCTTCGCCGGACTGTGGGGCGGCGGCACCGTCGAGGCCTGGCGGGGCCGGGGCATCTACCGCGCCCTGGTCGCCCACCGCGCCCGCGTCGCCGCCGCCCACGGCTACCGCTACCTCCAGGTCGACGCCTCACCCATGAGCCGCCCGATCCTTGAGCGTCTCGGCTTCCATGCGCTGAGCACCACGACGCCCTATCTGTACGGGAGTTGACCTCACCCAGGCACCCCCACGGGAGCCGGCCGCCCCTCAGCGACGGGCCAGCGTCCGGTCCAGCGCGGCGACCCCCACGGCCGCGAGGGCGATCTGGATGAACCACTCGATCCAGTCGGGCCCCTTGGTGTCCGCGACCCCGAACCCGGCGGCGATCGCCGAGCCCAGCAGCGCGGCCACGATGCCGACCACGACGGTCCACAGGATGCCGATGTGCTGGCGCCCGGGCACGACCAGCCGGCCCAGCACACCGATGACGAGGCCGATGACGACGGCGCTGATGATGCCTGAGATCTCCATGTCCACCCCTCTTCGTCGCTTTCCCCGCTGCTCTGTCATGTGCCCGCTGTAAGCGGGCGCACTCCGTTCCGGTTGTTGCCGGGACTCTCTGTTCACCGGCCCGTCATGCCATGTACCTTTCAACCAATCGACGCGTGTAGAACCCTCAATCCGGTTCTACGCGCGCAGACTTGGCGCCCGCACCGCCTCTCCCCACCCCTCATGGAGGTTCGCCGGATGCTCGGATCGAGAAGATCCCGCCGCAGATTCAGCACCGCCCTGGCCGGACTCGGACTGCTCGTCACCTCGGCAGCCCTGCAGGTCGGCACCAGCGCCACCCCCGCCCACGCGGCCACCACGCACCGGATCCTGTTCGACAACGCCCACGCCGAGACGGCCGGCAACGCGGACTGGATCATCTCCACCAGCCAGCCCGACCCGCTCGGCCAGGACTCCTCCCCGTCCGCCGAGACCGACTGGACCGGCGCCCTGTCCTCCTGGGGCGTGGACCTGCAGAAGGCCGGCGGCTACAGCCTGAAGACGCTCCCGTCGGGCTCCAGCCTCAGCTACGGCGGCTCGTCCACCACCGACCTGTCGAACTTCGACACCCTGGTCCTGCCCGAGCCGAACACGCTGTTCACGACCGCCGAGAAGACGGCGATCATGAACTTCGTGAAGAACGGCGGCGGCCTGTTCATGATCTCCGACCACACGGGCGCCGACCGCAACAACGACGGCGAGGACGCGGTCGAGATCCTCAACGACCTGATGACGAACAACAGCGTCGACTCCACCGACCCGTTCGGCTTCTCCATCGACTCGCTGAGCATCAGCTCCGACCACCCGTCGGCGATCAGCGACAGCAGCGACCCGGTCCTGCACGGCTCCTTCGGCACCGTCACCAAGAGCCTGATCGCCAGCGGAACGACCGCCACGCTCAAGCCCGCCGACAACTCCAGTGTCAAGGGCCTGCTCTATCGCACCGGTTACTCCGGCAACACCGGCGCCTTCTTCGCGACGTCCACCTTCGGCAGCGGCCGCGTCGCCTTCTGGGGCGACAGCTCGCCGATCGACGACGGCACCGGCCAGTCCGGCAACACCCTGTACGACGGCTGGAACGACTCCAGCGCCACCAACGCGGCCCTGGCCCTGAACGCCACCGCCTGGCTGGCCGGTGACGGCACCAGTGGCGGCGGTGGCGGCGGCACCTGCACCGCCGCCCAGTTGCTGGCCAACCCCGGCTTCGAGTCCGGCGCCACCTCCTGGACCGCTTCCAGCGGTGTTATCACCAACGACACCGGTGAGGCCGCACGCACCGGCTCCTACAAGGCCTGGCTGAACGGCTACGGCTCCGCCCACACCGACACGCTCACCCAGTCGGTGACCGTCCCCGCCGGGTGCACGAGCGCCAGCCTGAGCTTCTACCTCCATGTCGACACCGCCGAGACGACCACCTCGACGGCCTACGACACCCTGAAGGCGCAGGTCCTCAACAGCAGCGGAACGGTGCTGTCGACGCTGGCGACCTACTCGAACCTGAACGCGGCGAGCGGCTACACCCAGCGCAGCTTCAACCTCGCGAGCTACGCGGGCCAGACGGTCACGATCAAGTTCACCGGCACCGAGGGCTCCACCCTCCAGACGTCGTTCGTCGTCGACGACACCGCGCTCAACGTCAGCTGAACCGTGCGGGGGTGGGCCCCGAGGGCCCACCCCCGTCGTTCAGGAGGCCGGGAACGTCTGCTCCGGCGCGTTCCACCCGGAGACCCGCACGCGCGGTGCCGAGCCGTGCAGATCGGCGGTCCGGTAGGTGGCGGTCAGCGTCACGGTCTCACCCGGCCACAGACCCACCTCGTTGTCCGACCACTGGACCGGCAGCACCGGCCTGCCCTGTGCGTCGACCAGGTGGACGTCCGTGAACAGAGACGGCGTCGTGCCGCTGCCCGCGGTGCGCAAGGTGACCCTCGTCGTCGACATGGAGCCCGACGACTCGGTCGACGCCGTCGCCGACACCGGCACCTGCGCCATCGAGGAGAGCCCCTTCAGATCGGCGTAGCCGGTCGTCGGCGTGTGGTACCAGTCGGTTTTCGCCCAGTCGAGCGTGTCGTCCTTGGCGGAGAGCCAGTACACGTTCCGGCTCACCTCCTTGCCGTCCGTGTCCGTCAGGGTCAGCCGGAGCAGGTAGGCGGACGAGAGGCCGGTCACCGACGACGGCAGGGTGAGGGCGGTGCCGTGCGCACCGTCGCCGTTCACCGTCACCCCGCTCACGGTCTTGTCGTACTTCTGGCTGCCGTCGGGGTTGAAGAGGGTGGCCCGCGCGGTGAGTCCGCCGGCGGAGGTGTGCCGGTTGTTCACGACGACGACCGAGCGGTTGTCGTAGGAGTACTGGACGTGCAGCGGCTCGTTCGCCTTCTTGGCGCCGAAGTAGGCGCCGCCCTGGTCCAGGTAGCGGTCCGTCAGCTGCCAGTGCAGCGAGGTCCAGCCGCTGTTGAACATCCAGTAGATCAGCCCGGTGGCGGGCTTCGCGGCGTCCGTGGCGTTGCGTCCGTAGGCCTCGTACTGGGCGCGCACGTTCTCGTACTGGGCCAGCTGCGCCTTGCGCACGTAGTCGGTGAGGCCGGTCGGGGCGCCGTAGCGGCCGGTGAGGGCGGCGTTGTAGATCTTGAGCGTCCCGAAGACGGTCGAGGGCGAGCGGTGGTACTGCTTGGCGTCCGGGTTCTTCCAGAGCGTGTCCAGCTCGGCCGGAGTCATCATCCGGCGCAGGGTGTCGAGCGTGGGGACGTCGGGGCCCGCGCTGGTCTCGGAGTTGAAGCCGGTCGCCCCGCCCTCGCGCTTGGCGTACCAGTAGTTCGGCGGGACCCAGTCGTAGGGCCCGGTCATCTTCATGCCCGAACTGCCGAGCTGGGGCGAGGACCTGTCGGAGGCCGAGGAGACCACCGGGATCCGCCAGTCGGCCGCCTTCAAGGCGTCCAGATAGTTCTTCTCGATCGTCGCGTCGGGCGCGAAGTCGCTGCCGATCAGGAAGGAGATCACGCTCGGGTGGTCGCGCAGCCGGGCGGCCTCGGCGGCCATGGACGCCTTGGCGACCGGATAGTCGGCGTCGGTCCACTTGTCGCCGGACTCGCCGGTCCCGTTGACCTGGCCCTCCCACTTGTCGCAGCACTCCCAGCCCGGCAGCGTGAGCACGCCGTAGCGGTCGGCGAGGTCGAAGAACTCGTCCGGCTCGATGTGGCCCTCCAGGCGGATGGTGTTCAGCCCGAGGTCGAGGGCGTATTTCAGCCGGTCCTCCACATAGGTGGAGTCCCAGCGCAGGAACTCGTCCGGCGACCAGCCACCGCCCTTGATCAGCAGTTTGCGGCCGTTGATCCGGTACTGGCGGGCGCCGTCGGAGTTCAGCGGCGCCTGCACGTCGCGGATGCCGAACCTCTCGTGGGCGGTGTCCGAGACCGTGCCGGACACGGACGTGGTCAGGTCGAGGTCGTACAGCGGCTGCCCGCCCAGGCCGGCCGGCCACCACACCTTCGGGGAGGTGAGGTGCAGGCCGGGGACGTCGGCGGGGGAGAAGGTGACGGTCTTCGTCTCGTGCGCGGCGAGCGGCACGGACTTGCTGAAACTCGTCCCGGCCACGCTTCCCGTCACCTCGGCCGTGACCGCCGATCCGGTGTCGTTGCGGGCCTGCGCCTTGACGGTCAGGTCGGCGGTGGCCAGGGACGGCACGGCCAGTGCGGTCACCACGTGCGCGTCGCGCAGCGCGACGGGGCCGCCCCGCCGGACCAGGACGTCACGGACGAGGCCCATGTTGCGGTCGGGCGGTGGCTGGAGCCAGTCGATCCAGCCCATGGTGAGGTTCTTGTTCGGCTCGTTGGGCTGGACCCGGAAGGCGACCGTGTTGGTGCCGGACTTCACGAGCGAGGTGATGTCCAGCTCATGGCGGGTGTACGCGCCGGTGACGTCCGCGGCCCGGGCGACCTGGTGGCCGTTGACGTAGACGTCGGCCGCCGAGACCACACCGCTGAAGTCCAGCGAGGTGCGCCGGGTGGTGTCCGCGACGGTGAAGTCGGAGCGGTACCACCAGGGGACCTGGAAGTCCTGCTGCGGGATCTTCTGCTGGTTGGTGGAGTGGAACGGGTCGGCGTACACGCCGGCGGCGAGCAGCGCGGCCAGGACCGTGGAGCGGGCACCCGCCGGATACCAGCCGGAAGCCGGATAGCCGGGCGCGGAGACGGCCGCCGCGGAGTCGGTCACCTTCGCGGTCGACTGGATCGCGTACCCGGAGAGCGGCGTGGCGGACCCGACAGCCGACGGAACATGGGTCACCCTGGCCTGAGCCCCGTGCGGCGCCGGGCTCCGGTCCCGGGGTCCGGCCCAGGCGCTGGTGGTGAGCGTGCCGAGCAGACTGAGGAACACGACGCCCGTGGCGAGCCGGCGTCGGGGGGCGGGGCGAGGGAACACGACGGTCTCCAGCCTCGTAAAGTTAGGAAACTTTACTAACCCAGCACAAGGTAGGCGGCGGTGAGAAGCGTGTCAACGACCGTGGCCGTCGTGGACCTCGGCGGTACCTGCGAACGGGTCAGCCGCCGGCAGTCCTGCGCTCGAACACCAGGTCCCGGGCCGTGCCCAACGCCGTCGCCACCGCGCCCAGCAGGACCGCGTCCTCGCCGAGCCGGCTCGGGACGATCCGCGGCCGCAGCGGGGTCAGGGCCCGCAGGTGCTCGCCGACCGGCCCGAGCAACAGATCCACGCTGTGGCCCACCCCGCCGCCCAGCACGACGAGGTCCGGGTCGAGCACCGCGGCCGCGGCGGCCACGGTGTGCGCGATCCGCTCGCCCTCCAGCTCCACCGCCTGCACCGCGGCCGGGTTGCCCTGCCGGGCCGCGTCGAACACGGCCTTCGCGGTGAGCTGCCCGCTCATCCCGAAGTGCCGCGCGGCCTCGACGACGGCCACCCCCGACACCGCGTCCTCCAGCCGCTCCGGCTTCTGCCGCCCCTGCCAGGGCAGGAACCCGATCTCCCCGGCCAGCCCGTGCGCCCCCGTGAAGAGCCGTCCCTCGCTGACGACCCCCATCCCGAGACCGGTGCCGATCAGGATGTACGCGAAAAGCCGGCTGCCCGCGCCGACGCCGTACGTGTACTCGCCGAGCGCGGCCAGATTGGCGTCGTTGTGCACCTCCAGCGGGACGCCCAGCTCCTCGCGCATCCGGTCGAAGAGCCCCGCGCGGCCCCAGCCGGGCAGATGCATCGCGTACCGCACCCGCCGCTGCTTCTCGTCGTACACCCCCGGCGTGCCCACCACCCCGTGCACCACCTCGCCCGGGTTCACACCCGAGTTGCCGATCACCTGGCGGGCCGTGCCCACGACCAGGTCGGCCATGGCGGCGGAGGTGCGGGCGCGGTTGCGGACATCGGCGCGGGCGACGACCGTGCCGTCCAGATCGACGACCGCAACCCGCAGCCAGCCGCGGCCGACGTCCACCCCGAGCGCGTACCCGGCGGCCGGGTCCGGGGCGTACAGCACAGCGGTGCGCCCGCGCTCGGGGGCGTGGGTGCCGACCTCGTGCACCAGCCCGGCCGCCGCCAGCGAGGCCAGCGCACTGGACACCGTCGGCTTCGACAGGCCCGTCTCCCGGGCCAACTGGGCGCGCGAGGCGGCACCGACGCCGCGCAGCCGGTCCAGGAGCAGCCGCTCGTTGGTGCTGCGCAGGCGTCGGCGGCTCCAGGGCTGGTCCTGCGGCGCTACGACGTCACTGGCGGGCATCGCACCATTCTCATGCATTCCTGACGCATACTTGACGCCTCTAGTAAGGCTCCTTAACTTTATCGGCCATCAGCCCAGCCGGTTCGGCCGTTCAGCCCCGCCGGGCGATCCTCCCCGTCATCCGCGTCAGGAGCCCCCATGTCCGGTAGCCCGCCACCCTCGGGTGGCTTCGTCCGCCGCGTCGGCCTCTTCCAGGCCACCGCCATCAACATGAGCCAGATGTGCGGGATCGGTCCGTTCGTGACGATCCCGCTGATGGTCGCCGCGTTCGGCGGCCCCCAGGCGGTGATCGGCTTCGTGGCGGGCGCGGTGCTCGCGCTCTGTGACGGGCTGATCTGGGCGGAGCTCGGCGCGGCGATGCCCGGCTCCGGGGGCAGCTACGTCTATCTCCGTCAGGCCTTCCAGTACCGCACCGGCCGGCTGATGCCGTTCCTGTTCGTGTGGACGGCGATGCTCTTCATCCCGCTGATCATGTCCACGGGCGTGGTCGGCTTCGTCCAGTACCTGGGCTATCTCGCCCCCGGGCTCGGCAGGACCTCGGGCGACCTGATCGGTCTCGGCATCATCGCCCTCGTCGTCCTGCTGCTCTGGCGCGGCATCGAGCACATCGCCCGCATCACCGCCGTGATGTGGACGGTGATGATCGCCTCGGTGGTCCTCGTGATCGCCGCCGCCGCGAGCGACTTCAGCCCGCACCTGGCCTTCACCTACCCCGCCCACGCCTTCGACCTGACGAGCGACCACTTCTGGCTCGGCTTCGCCGCGGGTCTGACCATCGGCATCTACGACTACCTCGGGTACAACACCACCGCCTACATGGGCGCCGAGATCAAGGACCCGGGCCGCACACTGCCGCGCTCCATCCTGTTCTCGATCGTCGGCATCATGGCGATCTACCTGCTCCTGCAGATCGGCACGCTCGGTGTCATCGACTGGCACCGCATGACCGACGCGCAGGACATCGCCTCCACCTCGGTGGCCTCGGCGGTGCTGGAGAAGACCTGGGGCAAGGGTGCCGCCGACACGGTGACCGTCCTCATCCTGATCACGGCCTTCGCCTCGGTCTTCACCGGCCTGCTCGGCGGCTCCCGCGTGCCCTACGACGCCGCCCGCGACCGGGTCTTCTTCCGCCCCTACGCGAAGCTGCACCCGAAGCACCGCTTCCCGATGCTGGGCCTCGCGACCATGGGCGTGATCACCGCGATCGGCTTCCTGATCGGCCGGCGCACCGACCTCGCCACGCTGATCCAGCTGCTCACCACGGTGATGGTGATCGTCCAGGCGCTCGCGCAGATCATCGCGCTCACGGTCCTGCGCAAGCGGCAGCCGACGTTGCGCCGTCCGTACCGGATGTGGCTCTACCCGCTGCCCAGCATCGTCGCCTTCGCCGGCTGGTGCGTGATCTACGGGTACGCCGACAAGAACTCCCCGGGCCGCCACCCCATCGAGTGGTCCCTGGCCTGGCTCGCCCTCGGCTGCGTGGCCTTCGTGGTCTGGGCGCGGCTGGAGAAGGTGTGGCCGTTCGGGGCGAAGGAGATCAGCGAGGAGTACCTGGCCGGACGGGACCCCGACACCGCACCCGCCCCGGCCTGAACGACTCCTCGGCCGTGCACTTCTGGCCGGGCGTCACCCCCCTCGCGAACACGTCGGCCCGGTCATGCGGCAGATGCAGCAGATGCAGCCGAGGTCCGGTCGTGGCTCTCCTTGACATGCAAGTAATTACCTGCATAACGTTGAGTGTGCGATCGGAGGACGACACCGGGATGGACCAGGTCTTCAGAGCGCTGGCCGACGACACCCGCAGACGGCTCCTGGACCGGCTGCACGAACACAACGGCCAGACGCTGGGCGAGCTGTGCGAGCGCATCGACATGACCCGTCAGTCCGTCACCCAGCACCTGGCCGTCCTGGAGGCCGCCAACCTGATCAGCACGGTGCGGCGGGGGCGGGAGAAGCTGCACTACCTCAACCCCGTACCGCTCCACGAGATCCAGGAGCGGTGGATCGACAAGTTCGAGCGCCCGCGCCTCAGCGCGCTCGGTGCCGTGAAGCGACGAGCCGAGGAAGCCATGACCGACAAGCCGAGTTTCGTGTACGTCACCTACATCGCGAGCACGCCCGAGAAGGTCTGGGAGGCGCTCACCGATGCCGACCTGACCGCCGCCTACTGGGGGCACCGCAACGTCTCCGACTGGCAGCCCGGCTCGCGCTGGGAGCACGTCCGCACCGACGGTTCCGGTGTCGCCGACGTGGTCGGCCGCGTGGTCGAGACCGAGTACCCGACCCGGCTGGTCACCTCCTGGGCCGCGCCCGATCAGGAGGACCAGGAGGACCGGCACTCCCGGGTCACCTTCGAGATCCGGCCGCACGAGGACATCGTCCGGCTGACCGTCACCCATGAGGACCTCAACGACGAAGGGGAGCGCGCCGACATCGCCCAGGGGTGGCCGGCGGTGCTCGCCAACCTCAAGTCGCTCCTGGAGACCGGCCGCACCATGCCGCAGGCGCCCTGGCAGGTGCCCGGCCGCTGAGGTGCGGGCGCGACGAGGCCGGGCCGCCCGGGCGGACCGGCCTCGCGTTTCTCTTTCGTGGCCTTCACTTCCTTCGAGGGGTCCTCCCTTCCTCGTGTCTTGTCCTTATGGCCTAGGGGCGCTCTTCGCCGCCGTACCGGCGCACATCAGCCCGAGGATGATGGCCAACACGCCGATGATGATGTTGTTGAGGATCACGCCGGTGTCCGGGCTGCTGCCCACGACCCACGGCGCGATGATCATCCAGACACCCATGGCGCATATGGCCCAGCTGAGGCCGTACATCCGCTCGGGGGCCGAGGTGAACCCCAGCGCCAGCAGGCCTATCGCGATGCCCACAATCAGGTTGTGCGTCGCGAGTGCCGGCTGGCTCGTCGTGTAGTGCAGGATCCACGGAGATGCCGCGCAGTACAGGCCGAGCAGGAACACCGGCCCGTCCACCAGCGCCACATCACGACCACCGAGCATGCGGGCATAGCGATCCCGCATCTCGGAGACATCGGGGTGAGTTGTCATGTCACCCCTGTGCGAGACGTTGGCCATGACTCGTCTCCTTCATGACTTTCAGGCCTGACCGCGTCTGGTGCGGTGTGCGGTAAGCGCCGCCTACCCATTTTGCTCTTATTAGCCCTTTATGTGTAGAGGTCGGTCGTGCAGAGGTCGGCGCGCTCCTTCGACCGTGCCGTCGGGCCGGGAGGGAGCCGCCCGAGAGCGGACGGTCCTCAGTCGCGTCCGCGGGCGTGCCGGAAGCGGGCCAGCCCGTCGGCCAGCGCGACGATCGGCTCCGGATACCCGTGGGCGGCCGCCCGCTCCGGGCCTGGCAGCCGCCATGGCTCGTGGACCGCACGACCCTCGATGCCCCTCAGCTCCGGCACCCACCGCCGCACGTACACACCGTCCGGGTCGTATCGTCTGCCCTGGGTGACCGGGTTGAGGACACGGTGGGGCCGGGTGTCGGTGCCCGTACCGGCCACCCACTGCCAGTTCAGCTGGTTGTTGGCCACGTCACCGTCGACCAGCAGCTCCAGGAAGTGCCGGGCGCCCACCCGCCAGTCGACGTACAGCGTCTTGGCGAGGAAACTCGCCGTCAGCAGACGGCCGCGGTTGTGCATCCAGCCCTCGTGCCGCAGCTGGCGCATCGCCGCGTCGACCACCGGGTAGCCGGTACGGCCCTCCCGCCAGGCCTCGATGTCCTCCCGGGCCGTCTCCTGCGACCGCCAACGGTCGTGCCGCGTACGGTAGTCGGCGTCGGCCGCGGCCGGCCGCGCCGCCAGCACCTGGCGGTGGAATTCGCGCCACGCGAGCTGCCGTACGAACGCCTCCGCACCCGGGCCACCGCTCCGGCGTGCCCGCTGGACCAGCTCGACGGGGGACAGCGTGCCGAAGTGCAGGTGCGGGGAGAGCCGGGAGGTCGCGTCGGCGGCCAGGTCGTCGTGCCGGTCCGCGTACGCGGCGACGCCGGTGCGCAGCCAGGCCGTGAGGCGCTTGCGACCCTCCGTCTCCCCGCCGGCGGCCAGTCCCGGCGACACACCCGGCGGTGCGGAACCGGACGGAAGTCCCTCGGACACGATGCCCTCCGGCACGCGCACCGCGCGGGGCGCGGCGCGTACACCCCGCAGCCCCTGCGCCGACCACCTGCGGAAGTACGGCGTGAACACAGCGAAGTGGTCCGAGGCCGCCGGGGTCACCGCGCCGGGGGCCACCGCATCGGTCACCGTGTCGTGCACGTGCAGCCGCCTGCCCTCCGCCGCCAGAGCCCGCCGCAGCCGCCGCTCCCGCGCCTGCGCGTAGGCGCTGACGTCCGCCGCCAGGTGCACCTCGTCGGCCCCGGCCTCCGCCGCCACCCTGCACACCTCCGCGACGACGTCACCGGAGCGCACGACGAGCCGGCCGCCGCGCTCGCGCAGCCCGGCGTCCAGGTCCCGCAGACAGTCCGCGAGGAACGCCAGGCGGTTGGGCACCGCGAATCCCGCGTCGGCCACACCCCGGTCACGGACGAACAGGGGGACGACGTCCCGGGCGCGGTCCAGCGCGGCCCGCAGGGGTGGGTGGTCGTGCAGGCGCAGATCGGCGGTGAACAGAACGACCGAGACGTACATGGTGCGGCTCCGGGGCGCGGGGGTGCGGACGCAGGATGCTCGGGCCCGGCGAGGCGGGCCGGCGCATGCTCCAACGATCCGCGATACGAGACCGGTCGGGTTTTTCTTGACTGCCCTCGCGAGCGGCTGCCACGATCAACGGCATGACGATGCGACTGGACCTCACGCGGCGACGCCATGTCGACCTCGCGCGTGTCTCCAGCGCCTCCTGTCGCACCGCGGCCTGATCGTCCGGCTTCCCCTCCGATCCGCCGCGTCTCTGCTCCGTTCCCCCTTCCTTCCCCGCCTGAATTCCCCTGCGTTCGGCGCGCACGGCAAGCGGCGTGCACGGAGAACACCACCGAGCAGTTCCGCAACAGGAGTTCCGCACGCTCTCCGGGCGCCCGCCCTCGCACCGGCGCCCAGGCACCCCGAAAGAGGCACCTCATGGCCACCGTCCTGTCCGTCTCCGGCAGTCCCTCCGCCTCCTCCCGCACCGGACGTCTGCTGCGCCATCTGGACCAGAGGCTGATGGCCCAGGGACACCAGGTGGTCCCGCTCGACGTCCGGACGATCCCGGCCGAGGCCCTGCTCGGCGCGGACTTCCGGCACCCGGCCATCGTCGAGGCGACCGAGGCGTTCGCCCGGGCCGACGGCGTCGTCGTCGGCACCCCTGTCTACAAGGCGTCGTACTCCGGAGTACTCAAGGCGCTCCTCGACCTGCTGCCTCAGCACGCGCTCACCGGCAAGACGGTGCTGCCGCTCGCCACCGGCGGCTCCACCGCGCACGTCCTCGCCATCGACTACGCGCTGCGCTCGGTCCTCAACTCCATGGGCGCCGCCCACATCGTCCAGGGCTGGTTCACCCTCGACAAGGACCTCACCGTGCGGGAGGACGGCTCGCTCACCGTGGCCCCCGCCACGGCCCAGGCCCTGGGACAGGTCGTCGACCAGTTCTCGGCGGCCCTGGACCGCACCACCCCGGTGCTGGCGGCGGCGAGCTGACCACCAGGGCCGCCCCTCGCAACTCCCCACCGCACAGCCGGAACGGAGACCCCCGTGTCCCTCACCTTCCACTGGTTCCTGCCCACCAACGGCGACAGCCGGCACGTCGTCGGCGGTGGTCACGGCACCCCGGCCACCGCCTCCGGCCGTGACCGGCCGCCGACCGTGGCCTACCTGAGCCAGATCGCCCGGGCCGCCGAGGACCTGGGATTCGTCGGCGCGCTCACCCCGACCGGCGCCTGGTGCGAGGACGCGTGGCTGACCACCGCCATGGTCAGCCAGAACTCCGAGCGGCTGAAGTTCCTGGTCGCCTTCCGGCCAGGCTTCGTCTCGCCGACGCTCGCCGCGCAGATGGCGTCCACCTTCCAGCGGCAGACCGGCGGGCGGCTCCTGCTCAACGTGGTCACCGGCGGCGAGAGCCACGAGCAGCGTGCCTACGGCGACTTTCTCGACAAGGACGACCGCTACCGCCGTACCGGCGAATTCCTGCACATCGTGCGGGAGTTGTGGGAGGGCAAGAGTGTCTACCTGCGCGGGGAGCACCTCCAGGTCGAGGACGCGAGGCTGACCCGGGTGCCCGATCCGGTGCCCGGGGTCTACTTCGGCGGCTCCTCGCCGCTCGCCGGGGAGGTCGCCGCCCGGTATGCCGACGTCTACCTGACCTGGGGCGAGCCGCCCGCGCAGGGCGCGGAGAAGATCGCCTGGATCAGGGGACTGGCAGCACAGCACGGCCGTACCCTGCACTTCGGCATCCGGCTGCACGTCATCACCCGGGACACCTCCGGGCAGGCCTGGGCCGAGGCGGACCGGCTGCTCGACGGCTTCGACACGGAGACCGTACGGTCGGTCCAGGCGGGCCTGGCGCGCAGCGAGCCCGAGGGGCAGCGGCGCATGCTCGCCCTGCACGGCGGCAGCCGCGACGGCCTGGAGATCCACCCCAACCTCTGGGCCGGCATCGGGCTGGTGCGCGGCGGCGCGGGCACGGCTCTGGTCGGCAGCCACGACGAGGTCGCCGAGCGGATCGAGGAGTACCACGCCCTCGGCATCGACGAGTTCGTCCTCTCCGGCTACCCGCACCTGGAGGAGGCGTACTGGTTCGGCGAGGGCGTACTGCCCCGGCTGGCCGCGCAGGGGCTGTGGCGGCATCCCGGCAGCGGCACCGCCGCTCCTGCTCCCTCGGCGCAGGTGCCGTTCGCGAGCTGACCGGCAGCTCGGCCCGGTTCCGGCTCCCGCTTCCGGCTCCTGCTCCCAGCCTGGCTGCAGCGACCGCTTCCGGTTCAGGCCCCCGCGCCGGCCCCGCTGCCGCCCGGCTCGCCGGCCAGCGCGCGCAGGTGCGCTTGCCGGGTCTCCGCCGTCTGACCCTGCACCAGCAGGAACAGCCCCTCGCGGGCCAGGCGCTGGGCGGGGCTGGTGAGGGACATCGCGCGGCCGCCGCCGGCCACCACCGCCGCGGTGGTGGCCGCGCCCAGGACCTCGTACGCCTCCGCCCGCACGGCCAGCCGCTCCCCGGTCCGCTCCTGCGGCGCGGGGTCGTCGGCCAGGGCGTAGGCCCGGCGGCGGACGTCGGCGAGGCGGGCGCGCAGGGGGCCGCAGGACTCCTCGTCCAGCAGGGACAGCGCCGCCTCCGCGATGCCGAAGACCGCCGGGTTGGCATGGAGCGTCCGGGCCCGGTCGCCGGGCGCCCACCGCTCGTACGGCGTCCGCAGCGCCACCGCCTCCTCGGGCACCCGCAGACCGTCCAGCTCCAGTGACACCGTGCGGGTGGCGGTGAGAGCCGCGAGGCGCAGCGGCGCAGAGGCCCGCAGGCCCGGCTGGTCGCGTGCCTCGACGAAGGCGAACAGGGCCTCGCCCGCCTCGGTCACCCCGGCGAGCAGCATGACGTCGTTCAGGCCCCATCCGGTGTACCAGGGGACGGTCCCGTCGAAGCGCCAGCCGGCGCTCTCCCGCCGGACCCGCACCGGGATGCGCGGGTACGCCCGCAGATGCGCGTACGCCACCCCGGACAGCAGTTCGCCGCGCGACAGGGGTCCCAACAGGCGCTCCCGTAGGGGCAGTTCGGCCTTCGTGAGGGTCTGTACCGGCGTGTGGTGCTGCGTCTGCACGAACCACGTCGAGCAGCACGCCCCGGCCAGGATCTCCGCGGTCTCCCGCAGCACGGCCGGCGGCGCCCCCGAGCCGCCGTACTCGGCCGGTGCGACCACTCCGAGCAGCCCCGACCTCTTCACCGCCTCGATGTGGCTCGCGGGGACGCCTTCCTGGTCCACCCGCTCGGCCTCGGGGACGAGCAGATCGGCGGCGAGTCTCCGTGCGCGGACGACGAGCGGATGTGCGGTGGCGGTCATGCGGACGATTCTTCCGAAGACCCTCGCCGAAGTTCTCTTCCGGGTGTGTGGCGCGTGACCCTCGTCACCTGGAGCGATAAACGGAATTTACTTGGGTACCTGAAAGGTTGGCATCTACATCTGACCGTGCGAGACCTAGGCTCGGGCCGACCAGCCCGGGCACCACCAGCGAGGCCCCTGTGAACCACGTCGCCCCCGAGCAGCCCGCCGACATCGTGGCCCGGCTGCGCGCCACCTTCCGCACCGGCCGCACCAAGCCCGTCGAGTGGCGCACCGGCCAGCTCCGGCGCCTGCGCGCGATGCTCACGGAGAACGGCGCAGACCTCGCCGCCGCCCTCCGCGAGGATCTGGGCAAGAGCAGCGCCGAGGCCTACCGCACCGAGATCGACTTCACCGTCCGGGAGATCGACCACACCCTCGAGCACCTCGACGAGTGGCTGCGCCCGGAGCCGGCACCCGTCCCCGCGCACCTCGGCGGCGACGCCTCGGCCTGGACGCAGTACGACCCGCTCGGCGTCGTCCTCGTCATCGCGCCCTGGAACTACCCGGCCCAGCTGCTGCTGGCCCCCATGGTCGGCGCGCTGGCCTCCGGCAACGCGGTCGTGGCGAAGCCGAGCGAGCTGGCCCCGGCCACCTCGGCCGCGCTGGCCAAGCTGATCCCCGCCCACCTCGACACCGACGCGGTCGCCGTGGTCGAGGGCGGGATCCCGGAGACCACGGCCCTGCTCGCCGAGCGCTTCGACCACATCTTCTACACCGGCAACGGCACCGTGGGCCGCATCGTGATGCGGGCCGCCGCCGAGCACCTCACCCCCGTCGCCCTCGAACTGGGCGGCAAGTCCCCGGTGTTCGTCGACCGGGGCACCGACCTCGCCGTGGTCGCCGACCGGCTGGCCCGCGGTAAGTTCCTCAACGCGGGCCAGACCTGTGTGGCCCCCGACTACGTCCTCACCGACCCGGAGACCGCCGCCGCCCTGGAGCCCGCGCTGGTCCGCGCCGTCGAGGCCCTCTTCGGCACCGACCCGGCGCACGCGCCCGAGTACGGCCGGATCATCAACGAGCGCCACTTCGACCGGCTCGCCGCCCTGCTCGACTCGGGCCGGGTGGCGGTCGGCGGCGGCAGCGACCGTACGGACAAGTACATCGCGCCGACCGTGCTCGCGGACGTCGACCCCGCCTCGCCCGTGATGCAGGAGGAGATCTTCGGGCCGATCCTGCCGATCG
This sequence comes from Streptomyces sp. NPDC005728, assembly GCF_040630895.1. Taxonomy (NCBI): domain Bacteria; kingdom Bacillati; phylum Actinomycetota; class Actinomycetes; order Kitasatosporales; family Streptomycetaceae; genus Streptomyces; species Streptomyces sp. NPDC005728. Next base: position 87,299 of record NZ_JBEXYL010000027.1, on the reverse strand, counting down.
TCACCGTGCCCGGCCTGGACGCGGCGATCGGCTTCATCAACGACCGCGACAAGCCGCTCGCACTGTACGTCTTCACCGAGTCCGACGAGACGCGCGGGCGCATCGCCGCAGAGACCTCCTCCGGCGGCCTCGGCTACGGCCTGCCGCTCGCCCATCTCACCGTCTCCGACCTGCCGTTCGGCGGCGTGGGGGAGAGCGGCATGGGCAGCTACCACGGGCGCTACTCGATCGAGACGTTCAGCCACCGCAAGGCCGTGCTGGCCAAGCCGCTCGGCTGAACCGACGGTTCTGGGGCGGGTGTGCGAGACTCCGCCGATGACCGCTGAAACGATCACCGCGGACGCCTCCGGCACCTTCGAGCTCGGCGACCTGCCCGTCCACCGCATCGGCTTCGGTGCGATGCGGCTGACGGGCAGCGCCGCCTTCCACCTGGGCACCCCCAGCGACCGCGCACGCTCGATAGCCGTCCTGCGCAGGGCCGTGGAACTCGGTGTGAACCACATCGACACGGCCGCGTTCTACTTCTCCGCCCTGCGCTCCGCCAACGAACTCATCAACACCGCACTCGCCCCGTACGCCGACGACCTGGTCATCGCCACCAAGGTCGGTCCCTTCCGCGACTGCTCCGGCGAGTGGGGCACCTCACGGCCCGACCAGCTGCGCGGGCACGTGGAGGAGAACCTGCGCCAGCTCGGCCGCGACCACCTCGACCTCGTCTACCTGCGCCGGATGCGCCAGGACTCCATCGCCGAACACTTCGGCGCCCTCGCCGAGCTGCGCGAGGCTGGCCTGATCCGGCATCTCGGCATCTCGGCGATCCAGCCCCGGCACCTGACCGAGGCGTCGGAGATCGCCCCCGTCGTCTCCGTGCAGAACCGGTACGCGCTGGACGTCCCGGACCCGCAGGCCGACGAACTCCTGCGGATGTGCGGCGAACGGGGCATCGCCTTCGTGCCCTACTTCGCCGTCGCGGGCGAGGGCGCCGAGCGCGGCGCGGCCGGGACGCGCAACGTCGACGAGGTGCTCGCCGTCGCCCGCGCGCACGGCGTCAGCCCCGCGCAGATCCGCACCGCCTGGACCCTGCACCAGGGCCCGCACGTCCTCGCCATCCCCGGCACCGGCAACCCGGACCACCTGACGGAGAACGTCGCCGTGGGCGCCCTGGGGCTCACGGCCGAGGAGCTGGAGCGGCTGAACGCAGTGCACACCGAGGCCGGCTGAGAGATCGCCGGGCAGGGGGCCGTCGGGCAAGGGCTGCGGGCGGCGCGCCCGCAGCCGTCCGGGCATCGTCGGCGGCCCCGTGCGCCATGGCCATCGGGGCGCACGGTCGTAGCCGTCACCCGGATGACTACGATGGTGTAGACGGTCTTCCGCAGTGCAGAAGAAGACGGGGTGAGGAACGTTCCCATGACCGATGCCAAGGACGAACGCCGGCCGGCCGGCGAGCTCGAAGCGAGCGTCATGGCCGCGCTCTGGGCCGCCGGCGCGCCCCGGACACCCGGCCAGGTCCAGCTGAGCCTCGGCGCGGACCTCGCCCGTACGACGGTGACGACGATCCTCACCCGCCTGTACGACAAGGGCATGGTCGAGCGGCAGCGCCAGGGCCGCGGCTACGCCTACTTCCCGCTCCAGGACGCCCAGGGCCTCACCGCCCGCCGCATGCACACCGAACTCGACCGGGACAGCGACCGCGAGACCGTCCTCGCCCGCTTCGTCGCCCAGCTCAGCCCCGACGACGAACGCATCCTGCGCGACCTCCTCGAAGCCGACTACTGATGACCGCCCTGCTCCTGCTGCCCCTGGTACTGCCGTTCGCCCTCCCGGCACTGGCCCGCCGGGCGCTGGACCGGCTCGCACCGGCCGCGGCGCTGTGGGCGATCACCGCCTGCGCGGTCGTCCTCGCGGGCTGCTCGCTGGCCGCGCTCGGCGCGTTCGTCCTGACCGGGCTGCTCAAGCTGCCGCTGTTCGCCGGGCTCGGCGAACTGATCCACCCGCTGCACACCGCCTCGGACCTCGTCGTCCTCCCGGCCGCCGCGACCTCCGTCGGCGTCCTCGCCGTTTGCGGCTGGACCCTCGGCCGCTCGGTCCTGCACCAGACCCGTGCCTTCCGGGCCGCCCGCGCCGAGGCCGGGAGCGGACCCGCCGCGGGCGATCTGTGCGTGGTGGACTCGCCCCACCCGGACGCGTACGCCCTGCCCGGGCGCCCGCACCGCATCGTCGTCACCACCGCCATGCTGCGCAGCCTCGACGGCGCCGAGCGTGAGGCGCTGTTCGCCCACGAGCGGGCCCACAACGAGGGCGGCCACCACTACTTCCTCGCCGCCGCCGAACTCGCGGCCCACTGCCACCCCGCGCTGCGCCCGGTCCGCGAGACCGTCCGGCTGGCCGCCGAGCGCGCGGCCGACGAGGCCGCCGCGGCCTGCGTCGGCGACCGGCGCCTGACCGCCCGCGCCATCGCCCGCGCCGCCCTCGCCGGCCAGGCCGCCCGCTCCGGGCGCCCCGCCTTCGCCGCAGCCGCGACGACGGGTCCCGTCCCGCAGCGCGTCCAGGCCCTCCTGGCGGCGCCCCGGACCGCGCACCGCACCGGCAGGCGCGCCGCCGCCCTCCTGCTCGCCTGCACCGCCGTCTCCTGCGTGGCCGCGGTGACCGGGACGGCCGACTTCCACCACCGGGTCGAGATCGCCCAGGGCGAGGAAAAGCGCTGATCGACGGGGCCTCGGGCCCAGCTGGACCCGCCCTTGCGGCAGGTGACTGGCGCCCACGAAGTTTTACGTATAACCTCACCCGCTAACCACCTCCACCGGAAGGTCCCGATGCGACGCGTTGCCCTGGTCACCCTCGTCGTGGACGACTACGACGAGGCCGTCCGCTTCTACACCGAGGCTCTCGGATTCCGGGTGGCCGAGGACGAGGCCCGGGCGGACGGCTCCCGCTGGGTCGTCGTGGAGCCCGGCACCGCCGCGGACGGCCACGGCACCGGCCTGTTGCTGGCCCGCGCCAAGGACGAGGACCAGCGCGCCCGGATCGGGGACCAGACCGGCGGGCGGGTCGGGTTCTTCCTGCACACCGACGACTTCGCCCGCGATCACGCCCGCATGGCCGCCGCCGGTGTGACCTTCCTGGAGGAGCCGCGCCACGAGCCGTACGGCTCGGTCGCCGTCTTCCAGGACCTCTACGGCAACCGCTGGGACCTGCTCCAGCCTGCCGACTGAGCTTCCTCCGCCGCACGCTCCTTCCGCCGCTTCGAACCACCCGCTCAAGGAAAGACCCGCCATGACTGCTACGCGCGTAGACGCCGAAGTGATCCGCCGCCTGCCCAAGGCCGTCCTGCACGACCACCTCGACGGCGGCCTGCGCCCCGCCACCGTCGTCGAGCTCGCGGCCGCGGTCGGCCACACCCTGCCCACCACCGACCCCGACGAGCTGGCCGCCTGGTACTTCGAGGCCGCCAACTCCGGCGACCTGGTCCGCTACATAGCCACCTTCGAGCACACCCTCGCCGTGATGCAGACCCGCGAGGGCCTGCTGCGCGTCGCCGAGGAGTACGTCCTGGACCTCGCCGCCGACGGCGTCGTCTACGCCGAGGTGCGCTACGCGCCCGAGCTGAACACGGCGGGCGGCCTGACGATGAACGAGGTCGTGGAGACCGTCCAGGAGGGCCTCGCCGCCGGTATGGCCAAGGCGGCCGCCGCCGGGACGCCCGTCCGCGTCGGAACCCTGCTGTGCGGCATGCGGATGTTCGACCGCGTCGCCGAGGCGGCCGAGCTGGCCGTCGCCTACCGCGACGCCGGTGTCGTCGGGTTCGACATCGCCGGCGCCGAGGACGGCTTCCCGCCCGCCGACCACCTGGCCGCCTTCGAGCACCTGCGCCGCGAGAGCGTGCCCTTCACCATCCACGCCGGCGAGGCGCACGGCCTGCCCAGCATCCACCAGGCCCTCCAGGTGTGCGGCGCCCAGCGCATCGGGCACGGCGTGCGGATCACCGAGGACATCGTCGACGGCAAGCTCGGCCGGCTGGCCGGCTGGGTGCGCGACCGCCGGATCCCGCTGGAGATGTGCCCGACCTCCAACCTCCAGACCGGCTGCGCCACCTCGATCGCCGAGCACCCCATCACCGCGCTGAAGGACCTCGGCTTCCGGGTCACCCTCAACACCGACAACCGTCTGGTCTCGGGGACGACGATGACCCGGGAGATGACCCTGCTGGTCGAGGAGGCCGGCTGGAGCGTGGAGGACCTGCGCACGGTCACGGTGAACGCCGTCAAGAGCGCGTTCATCCCGTTCGACGAGCGCAAGGCCCTCGTCGAGGACGTTGTCCTGCCGGGTTACGCGGCAGCGCTCTGAAACAGCCCCCTGAGGTAGGCGGCCTGTCCGACGTGCTGAAGGCCGTCGGACAGGACGCTCACCAGGCGCACGCCCAGGCTGACCGGGGGATCCCAGCGCTCGTCCACGATCTGTTCGAGATCCTTGGCGGCGAGTCCGCGCAGGGCCCCGAGGGTCTGCTCGTGGACGGCGTCGCAGTACCCGGTCAGCAGGCCGGCCGACTCGACGCGCACCTTCGCGACCTTCGCGGGACTGTGCCCGAAGCCCGTGTCGTGGCGGGGCAGGTCGAGGCCGAAGCGCTTCTCCCAGTCCTCGGACAGCCACACCTGGTCGAGGCCGAAGGCGTCGGCGACGTGGTCGTCCTGCACCCTGGTGAGGTGCCAGACCAGCCAGGCGATGGAGTTGGCGCCGTGGGCCGGACTGCGGTGCAGCTCGTCCGGTCCGAGGCCGTCGAGGGCGGCATGGACTTCTTCCTGGATGCGGCCGTAGCCGTCGATGAGGATGTCCTTCGCATGCATGCGTCCACCATCGCGCATCGCGCGCGGTCATGCGTCCGGAATCCAGCTCCCGTGGAAGCCGAGGGGCACCCGCCCCGGCAGGTGCACCCGCGCCACGGGCTCGCCGGTGAAGTCCTGCGCCGCGAGGACCACCAGGTCGGCGGCGCCCCGGTCGGGATTGTGGACGTACGCGATCGCGTATCCGTCGTCCTCCACCGCCTTCCTGTCACCCGGTCGGCGCGGCACGAAGACGGCCTCGCCCGCCGCGGCGCCGCGGGACAGCCGGTGCACCTGGGTCGTGCCGCGTAGCAGGTCATGCTTGATGAGCGCGTTGGAGAAGGCGCGGTCCGGCGGGTTTCCGCCGTCGGGGGTCAGATACGCGAGCGTCATGTCGGCGGCCGCCGCCGAGTAGCCGTACCGGTGCCGGCGGGAGACCAACGCCTCGTTCACGCGCGGGAACTCCTGCGGCCGGTCGTCCAGCACCCGCTGCCGTACACGCCCGTGGCGCAGATCGATCGTCCAGCGTTCGAGCTTCGCCGTGCCCGCCCCGTACGGCCCGTCGGAGCCGCGCCCGGCGACGTGGAACGGCGCCGGATAGGTCGTCAGGTCGACGACCACGGACGAGCCCTCGTCGTAGGCGTTGAGCGTGTGCGAGTAGTAGACCGGGTCGATGCCGAACCAGCGCACCGGGCCGCCCGTCCGCCGCATGACCCCCACTCGGGTCGGGTGCTCGCGGTTCCAGACGTACGGCACGAGTGCTCCGCGTTCGGCCGCCGCCGGGTCGAAGGTGATCGGGAGGTCGAAGACGACGACATGCTTCTCGGTGAGCGCGAAGTCGTGCATCATCGGCGCGTCCGCCACCGGGATCCGCGTCGTGCGGGCGATCCGCCCGGCGGGGTCCACGACCAGGTGCCGGACGTGGTCCCAGGTGGGGTAGTAGGCGATCGCGTGGAGTTCACCGGCGTGCGCGTCGTACTTGGTGTGCGCGGTGAACGCCCCCTCCAGGGTGCCCCGGAAGTCGTGGGTGCCCACCGTGTTCAGCTCGCCGTCGAGTTCGTACGGCAGCGGACCGCTCTCCTGGAGCGCGAGGATCCGCCCCCGGTACGGGATGACATGCGTGTTGCAGGGGAAGTCGTCCGGCGGCACCGGCCCCGGGTAGGGCTCGCCGAGTTTCTTCGCCACCTGCGAGGACCGCACCCACCGGTTGCGGTACCACTCCGCCCTCCCGTCCCGCAGCCGGACGCCGTGCACCATGCCCTCGCCGAGCATCCAGTGGTGCGCACGGGGGTCCTCAAGACCGAGGACGTTGGGGCCGTTGCGCAGAAAACGGCCGTTCAGCTCGCGGGGGATCCGGCCGGTGACCGGCAGGTCGAAGGCCGTCAGTTCCTCGGTGACCGGCTCGAACGCTCCCTCCAGAAAGGGAAAGTGACGTTCCGTCGCGGGCCGCGCCGAGCGGGCCGCGGCCTGGTGACCCGCCGTCCCGACGAGTGCACCCGCCGCCGCGATCCCGGCCGTGCCCCGCAGCACCGTCCGCCGTGTGTGTTCCGCCATCTTCCTGCTCCTGACCGTCGTCGACGTGACTGACGGTCACGAGTCTGCGGCGCCGGGCGGGCGGAATCAGGTGGCCTGGGACCCGTTCCGGGGTGGTGCCAGGCCCCCTGTTTCGAGGAGCGTGACCAGGGCGCGGGCCGCCGGGCCCGTGGCCCGCTCCGGCGGCAGCAGGACCACGGTCTCGTACTCCGTCTCGCCCGTGCCCTTCAGCGGAAGCGCGGTGAGCGAGGGCCGCTTGTGCCGGAAGTGCCGGGGCACGACGGCGATGCCGAGGTTCTCGTCGACCAGGTCCAGCAGGCTGTGCACGTCGTTGACCTCCAGCGCGACCGTGCGCCGGACACCGGCCGCCGCGAACGCGGAGTCGGTGGCGCGGCGCGGCCCCCAGTCCGGGTGGAAGTCCACGAAGACCTCACCGGCCAGATCGTCCGGCGTGAGTACCGCGCCGGCCGAGGCGAGCCGGTGACTGGGATGGCACAGGACGGTCATCGGCTCACTCGTCAGCGGCACCGAGCGCAGCTGGTCGCCGTCCGCCCGGGTGCGGTAGGCGAAGGCCAGGTCCAGCCGCCCGGCCGCGACCTCCTCGGCCAGCTCGCCCGACCCCGCCTGCCGCAGCCGGATCTCCACGTCCGGATGCCGCCGCCGGAAGGCCGCCAGCAGCTGCGCCACATGCACCCCCGCGATGCACTGCTCGGTGCCCAGCGCCAGCGTGCCGCGCAGCACGCCCTGCACCGCCGCCACCGCCTCGTGCGCCGAACGCACCTGTGCCAGGATCCGCTCGGCCTCCACCAGCAGGGCGCGCCCCGCCTCGGTGAGCGTCACCCGCCGGGTGGTCCGCACGAACAGCGGCGCCCGCAGCTCCCGCTCCAGCGCCCGGATGGACGCCGACAGACCGGACTGGGACACCATCAGGCGTTCGGCGGCCCGGGTGAAGTGCTGGTCCTCGGCGACCGCGATGAAGTGCTGGAGATGGCGCAGTTCCACGATTGAGAAGCCTAGCCGCACAATTCCATCGGATTCTTCTGTTGGACCGCTGTACGTTGCCCGGGGAAGAGTGGGAAGCGGTTTCCCGGAGCCGGACGCTCCCGGGAGCCGGGAAGACCGTGTGCCAACCCCTCTGGAGTCCCGTTGTACACCGCACACCCCGACCGTTACGCCGACATGCCCTACCGGCGCACCGGACGCAGCGGCCTGAAACTCCCCGCGCTGTCGCTCGGCCTGTGGCACAACTTCGGGCCCGACCGGCCCGTCGAGACCCAGCGCGCCATCCTCCGCCGCGCCTTCGACCTCGGCGTCACCCACTTCGACCTGGCCAACAACTACGGCCCGCCGCCCGGCGCCGCCGAGTCCGCGCTGGGCGAGGCTCTGAAGGCCGACTTCACGCCGTACCGCGACGAGCTGGTGATCTCCACCAAGGCCGGCTACCTGATGTGGCCCGGGCCGTACGGCGAATGGGGCTCGCGCAAGTACCTGCTGTCCTCGCTCGACCAGAGCCTGGCACGGATGGGCCTGGACCACGTCGACATCTTCTACTCGCACCGCCCCGACCCGGACACTCCGCTGGAGGAGACGATGGGCGCCCTGCACACCGCGGTGCAGCAGGGCAAGGCGCTCTACGTCGGTGTCTCCAACTACTCGGCGGAGCAGACCCGCGAGGCCGCGCGCATCCTGGGCGAACTCGGGACCCCGCTCCTGATCCACCAGCCGCGCTACTCGATGCTCGACCGGCGCCCCGAGGACGAGGGCCTGCTGGACGCCCTGGACGAGCTGCAGGCCGGCTCCATCGTGTACTCCCCGCTGGAGCAGGGACTCCTCACCGGCCGCTACCTCGACGGCATCCCCGAGGGCTCCCGGGCCGCGAGCGACAGCCCCTTCCTGAACTCGGACGCCGTCACCGAGGACCTGGTCGGCCGCCTGCGGGCCCTGGACGAGATCGCCAAGTCCCGCGGCCAGACCCTGGCCCAGCTGGCCCTGGCCTGGGTGCTCCGGGGCGGCCGGGTCACCTCCGCCCTGGTCGGCGCGAGCAGCCCGCAGCAGATCGAGGACAGCGTCGGCACGATCCGCAACCTGGACTTCGAGGACGAGGAACTGGCGCGGATCGACGCGATCGTCCGGCCGTAGTCCGCTCGCCGACTTCCCGGAGGCGGACCGCCGCCTCCGGGTCGACGGCGTACAGCGGTGTGGCACCCCGCCGCCACCGGTGGCGGGGAGGGGACGGGGGTCACAGTCGCTCCTGGAGGCGTACGGTCACCGTGTCGCCCTCGGCCTTGCCGATCGCCTTGCGTACGTCGCCCTTCACGGGCAGCTTGTGCGTGCCGTCGCCCAGCGCCATGAAGGAACTCCGGAAAGGGTGGCCGTCGACCGTGCCGCGGATCTTGACCAGTCCGCGGGTGCCGAAGAATTCGGCGGACCGCGGCCAGACCACATACGTCCAGCCGCCTTTCTCCGGGCTTTTGCGCAGGACCGCGGTGAATTCCTCGTCCAATTCCCCCGCGGTGCCCGTGTTCCTGCCGGTGTTGTTCATGAGGGTCTCCGCTCGCAGTGATCTTTTTCCGGGTCGCCCGTGGATCCGTTCCCGGGCCTTTCCCGGACCTGACCGCCGCGAGCGGGAAAACTCATCGCGGCTCGGATTCAGGCCGCCGGCAGCCGGTCCAGGAAGCCCAGCACCTGCCGGATCCGGCCCTCGCCGTCCAGCGTGACCACGTCGAACCCGGCCACCGGCGCCGAGCCGTCCGCCTCGTTCACCAGCTCCCAGCCGAAGCGCACGGTGTCGTGGTGCCCGTCCACCGCGCCGAGGGGACGGAACGCGAACCCCGGGAACTGCTCATGGGCTGCGGTGATCACGGCCGCGATCTGGTCGTGCCCGCTGACATCGGCGAGCGGGTCGGTGTAGCTGCCGTCCGCGGTCCAGGCCGCGGCGACCGCCTTCCGCAGGGCCTCCGGCTCGGTGGCGTTCCAGGCCTCGAAGTAACGGGCGACGGCGCTCTCGTAACTGTTGGTGTTCACGGTCATGGCGAATCAGCCTCCATCGAGGTCGTCTCTGCTGGTCAGAACCCGGATTCGGGGTTTCGCCGATCCGGTGTGACCACCATGCCCGAGCGGCGGCGGCCGGGTCGATTACCTCCCGGGTAATGACCGGGCTCCGGAGGGCCGGTGCATTTTCGGCCAGAACGGACGGTGAATATGCCAAGAGACTGGCCGGAAAGACATGGTGACAGTGTTTCGGGAGTGGCGATACTCGAACGTCAGGGGCACTTTCACCGCACAGGAGCCGCACGGAAAGCGAGGGCCGCGCCGGCACACCGGCGAGACGTTCGGGGGAGTGATCGTGCACGACGAATTCCTGTGCCATGTCACCGCGTACGGCACGTGCGGCGGACAGCGTATCGGCGTACCGCTCGGCACCTATCGCGCGCCGACCCTGGCACTGGCCCTGTGGTGGTTACGGGACCGTGCGTCCTGGATCGCCGAGCGGCTCGACCCGAGCCCGGAACAGCCCGCCTATCCCGCGGGCGCGCTCGTCCCGGTCGCGGACGCGGTCGCCGACGTACCCGCGCTGCTGCGCGCCTGGTGTGCCGACGTGGTCCAACAGGAGCTGGTGGCGGATGAGTTGGCGGGCGGGCGACTGGTGCGCATCGCCGCGAGCGACGACACCACCGAGTACGAGCTGCTCGCCGAGTCCGTCGACGCGCTGCGCATACAGCGCACCCTCCCGGCGCTCGTCGTTCCCGTCGCCTGACACGTGCCACGGCGGATGCCGTACCTCCTGGATCGCCAGGCCCCCCGGGCGCATACATGAGCTAATCGGTAGAATTCTGACCATGGCGGAGCGACCGGTCGCCCCGACGGCGGTCGACCTCGTCCTGGAGACCGACACCGGCTCCACGGTGATGAGCCCGGGCCACGACTACCACGTCGGGCGTGATCCGTTGAGTGACATCGTGTTCGACGATGCGCGGGTCTCGTGGCACCACGCGGTGCTGCGCTGCGACCACGACCAGTGGACGCTCGAGGACGCACGGAGCACCAACGGCACCTACGCCGACGGCCGCCGCATCCAGGAATGGGACGTCCGCCCCGGCAGCGTCATCCGCTTCGGCAACCCCGACGACGGCCCACGAGCCGTCCCGCTCGGCCCGCTCGCACCGGCAGCCGACCGCCCCTCGGCCGTGTCGCATCCCGAGCTGACCGGGACCTTCCGCACCCCCAGCAGCGTGCGGCCGCTGCCCGCGCACACCGTCCGCATCGGCCGAGACACGGGCAACGACCTCGTCATCGACGACCTGACCGTCTCCCGTCACCACGCCGAACTGCGTGCCCACGCCGACGGCGGCTTCGAGATCGTCGACCTCGGCAGCCACAACGGCACCCACCTCAACGGCCGGCCCGTCACCCGCGCCCCGGTAGGCCCCGGCGACATCATCGGCATCGGCCACATCGCGTACTGCCTGGTCGGCGACGAACTCCGGGAGTACGTCGACAGCGGCGAGATCTCCCTCGATGTGCAGGACCTCACGGTCGCCGTCGACGACGGCAGCCGCGTCCTCCTCGACCACGTCTCCTTCCCGGTCGGGGCGAAGTGCCTGCTCGCCGTGGTCGGACCGAGCGGCGCCGGCAAGTCCACGCTGCTGAACGCCCTCACCGGCCAGCGGCCCGCCGACCACGGCACCGTCCTGTACGACGGCCGCGACCTGTACCACGACTACGCCGAACTGCAGGGACGAGTCGGCCTGGTCCCGCAGGACGACATCCTGCACCCCCAGCTCACCGTGCGCGCCGCCCTGTCCTACGCCGCCGAGCTGCGCTTCCCCGAGGACACGGCGAAGGCCGAACGGCGGGCGCGGGTGGACGAGGTGATCGGGGAACTGGGCCTCGGACAGCACGCCGAACAGGCCGTGCACACCCTCTCCGGCGGGCAGCGCAAGCGGGTCAGCGTGGCCCTGGAGCTGCTGACCAAGCCGTCGCTGCTGTTCCTGGACGAGCCGACCTCCGGTCTCGACCCCGGCATGGACCGGTCGGTGATGCACATGCTGCGCGGTCTCGCCGACGACGGCCGCACCGTCATCGTGGTCACCCACAGCGTCCTCAGCCTCGGCGTCTGCGACCGCCTCCTCGTGCTCGCCCCCGGCGGCCGGATCGCCTACTACGGCCCGCCCGACGACGCCCTCGCCTTCTTCGGCTTCGCACAGTGGCCGGAGGCCTTCGAGGCTTTCGACCGTGACCAGGACCGGGACTGGGCCGGGGAGTTCCACGACTCGCCGTTCCACCGGCACTACGTCACCGAGGCCACCACCCAGCCCCGCCGGCCGGACCTCGCACCGGCCGCCCCCGCGCCACCGCCACGCCCCCGCAGCCGGGCAGCGCAGCTCGCCACCCTGGTCCGCCGCTACACCGCCGTCCTCGCCGCCGACCGCACCTTCCTCGCCGTCATGATCGCCCTGCCGTTCGTGATGGGTGCCATGGACCGGGCCCTCGCGGGCGGGAAGCTGACCCAGGACACCGCGATGAACGCACTGCTCATCCTGTGTGTCGGCGCCGTGCTCACGGGCGCCGCCAACGGGGTGCGCGAACTCGTCAAGGAACGCGCGGTCTACCGGCGCGAACGCGCCGTCGGCCTGCCCAGATCGGCGTACCTGATGTCCAAGGTCGTGGTGCTCGGCACCATCACCGTCGTCCAGGCCGTCGTGCTCACCCTGGTCGCCCTGCTCGGCGTCGACCTCAACGCCCCGGGCGGACAGGGCGTCCTGTTGCCGCCCCTGGCCGAGATCACTCTGGCCGTCGCCCTGCTGTCCTTCACCGCGATGATGCTCGGTCTGCTGATCTCCGCGCTGGTGCGCAAGGAGGAGGTGACGATGCCGCTGCTGGTGCTGCTCGCCGTCGTCCAGGTCGTCTTCTGCGGTGCCCTGCTCCCGCTGCACGACGTGCCCGGCCTGGAACAGCTGTCCTGGCTGGTGCCCTCGCGCTGGGCGTTCGGTGCCATGGCCGGCACGGTCGGGCTCGCCCGGATCGTCCCCGGCGACCTGACTGCCGACCCCCTGTTCCGCCACTCGGTCGACGTGTGGCTGCTGAACCTCGGCCTGCTGCCGGTCCTGGCCGCCTGCTGCGGGCTCCTGGTCTACCGGCTGCTGCGCCGGCACGAACCCGCCGTGATGCGGAAGCAGGCTGAGCGATGACGAAACAGCCACCCCTCGGATTCAGGCCCACGCACGTCGTCCCGCCGAACGGGATGCCGGCCTGGGAGGCACCGGACCCGGCCCGGCCGACGATGCCCCTCGACCCGCTGCTGCCCGTGGTGCTCGTGGAGCGGCTCGGTGAATGGGCACACATCCGCTGCGCCAACGGCTGGGCCGCCTGGGTCGACGGGCGCCGCCTGGTCACCGTACCCCTGGATCCGCCCGCCGCCGGGAGCCCGCCCGCCGGCACCGCCGACCCGGAGCCCCTGCTGGCCCGCGCCGAACAGGCCCTGGCCGAATACCGGTCGGCCGTGGCGGAACTCGCGGCAGGCGCCCTGGACGGGCAGTCCTTCGGGGAACGGACCCGCGGACTGCGGATCGGGGTCGTCGTCGACGGCGAGTCCATGTGGCTGTACGACTCCGAGGAGGGACGGTGGCTGTATGCCGACGGACGGCGGCTGCACACCTACGCCACCGACCGGGCCGCGTCGGACGAGGGCTCCGGGCACGCCCCCACCCGGTTCGCCGCCCCCAAGGGTGAGCTCTGATGTCGCGCCAGGCCAGCCTGTCCTCCCGCCGGCCCTCGCAACTGATCGGGTGCCAGATCGCCAGCTACCTCATCGAGAGCGAGGTCGGCCGGGGCGGCATGGCCGTCGTCTACCGCGCCCGCGACCTGCGCCTGGACCGCAGGGTCGCGCTCAAGCTCCTCGCCCCGGAACTGGCCCGCAACGACACCTTCCGCAAGCGTTTCACCCACGAGTCCCAGGTGGCGGCCTCGATCGACCACCCGCACATCGTGCCCGTCTTCGAGGCCGGCGAGACGGAAGGCGTGCTCTACATCGCCATGCGCTACGTCTCCGGCAGCGATCTGCGTCATCTGCTCGACGAGCACGGGCCGCTGCCGTTCGACGCCGCCGTGCGCATCGCCTCGCAGGTGGCCTCGGCGCTCGACGCCGCCCACGAACACGGGCTGGTCCACCGGGACGTGAAGCCAGGCAACATCCTGGTCGCCCGGGGCACCGACAGTGACCACCCCGAGCATGTCTACCTGACCGACTTCGGGCTGACCAAGAAGTCGCTGTCCCTGACCGGGTTCACCAGCGTCGGCCAGTTCGTCGGCACCCTCGACTACGTGGCCCCGGAACAGATCTCGGGTCGCCCTGTCGACGGCCGCTGCGACGTCTACGGCCTCGCCTGTGTCGTCTACGAGACCCTGGCCGGGCACCCGCCCTTCCTGCGTGAGGACGACATGGCCCTGCTGTGGGCCCACCAGTACGACGAACCGCCGCCGCCGAGCGAGGCCCGCGCGGATCTTCCCCCGGCCGTCGACGCCGTGTTCACCAGGGCTCTCGCCAAGAGCGCGGACGCCCGCTACGACACCTGCCTCGACTTCGTCGCCGCTCTGCGCGCCGCCCCGGCCGGCACCCCCGGCGACGGCCAGCCGGACACGGAGACCGGCCTGCGGACGCCGATCGAACCCCCGCGCCCACCGGACTGGGCCGAACCCGTCTTCCGGCAGGGCCTGCCCTAGGTCGTCTCCACCTTGCCCCGCCGGTGCACCGGCCGGGCCAGCAGTGCGCCCAGGAAGCCGGCGGCCAGACCCCACAGCGCGCCGAGGCCCACCGCCTGCCACAGCCGGGGCTGGAGGAACACCTCCCCGGACAGGCCACCGCCCAGATCGCCGATGCCGAGCAGCGACAGGCCGTAGTGTGCCGAGACCCGGCAGAGCAGACAGATCATGAACACCGTCACGGCCACCGCCACGGCCAGGCGCAGGGCGTGCTGCCAGGCCCGGACACGGGCCGGCGAACGCACCGCCGCCAGGAAGGCCACCGTCGGCAACAGCACCGCGTCCGTGACCAGCAGCCACCACATCCCGCTGTCGTAGTCGGTGAGCGTGTGCAGGTTCAGCGTGGCGACGTCGGAGGTGCGCAGGATCTCGTCCAGCACATGGGGCATCGGCAGCCCGAACGAGCCGTCCACACGGCCGTGCCAGGTGGCGCCCTGACCGAGGGTGAGGGCGAGCCAGACCAGATTGGGCAGGCCGAGCAGGATCACCGCGAACGTCTCGGCGACGTGCCCGCGCCGCGCCATCGACACCAGTGTGACGACGAGCCCCAGGACGACGTAGCAGAGCAGCAGGACGACCATCGCGTGCGCGGCCGGGCGCACCGGCTCCTGGAAGCGCAGCAGCGGCCCCGGCAGCGGCGCTCCGGGCACGACCAGCAGGGCCAGCACCAGGACCCCGGCCAGCCACACCAGCCCGAACAGCACGGTCAGCGGCATGTCCGTGGTGAACCCGACCTTCGGTGCGGTGTCGAACAGGTCGGCGAGATCGCTGAGAGTGCCGTTGTTCACGTTCACCGCGAAGGTCTGCCGCGCGGCGAGGGCGAGGCCGATCAGCGCGAGCAGCCACAGCACCGCGATCCGGGCGGCCCAGCCGGCCAGCTCCCGGGCCGAGGCGACCGCCCGGTGCCGCAGCGGCCGCAGGAAGCCCGCGCCGATCGCCAGGGCGCCGACGAGGGTCACCGACAGCGGGATCACCGTGAGGTCGGCCCCGGTCCGGGCGAGCGCGCCCGCGTTGCCGGAGAGTTCGAGGGTGCCGCCGACCGCGGCCACCACCGTCGCCATCACCACCCGGACGAAGGCGCCGTCCGGCAGGCCTGCCGCTCCGGCCGCCCACAGACCCAGCGCGGCGCACACGACCATGACGGCCAGCCCGGTCAGGACCGCGGCCACGGCCTGCACCCAGCCATGGCGGGCGACGGGCCGCGCGGCGACGGTCGGAGGGCTCACCCTTGCCACGCTAAGCAGCAACCGGGCACCCCGCCCGCCGGGTGGCCCGTCCGCGTCGGCTTGCGAGGCACCTGGGGCAAGAGCACACAATGGTATGAGTGCATTAAATGCATGGCAAGCGAGACGTTCCGACACAAGCCGCGCTTCGCGACGGGAAGAAGCACCCCGTGAGCGTCGAACCTCCGTCATCCGGCCGCCCGACCGGACCGCCTTCCGGCCCTCTCTCGGGACCTTCCCAGCCCCCCGCCGGCCCCCCTGCACCACCACCGGGCGGCGGCTCCGGGGCAGGGGACGAAGGTCCGCAGCAGCCGTGGTGGAGATCTGTGCCCCGCATGGCCGTGCTCACCACAGTCGTGGTCGTCGCTGTCGTCGCGGCGATGATCCTCACCCGACCCGGCGGCGGCACCACCGCCCAGAGCGGCGAGATCTTCCTGCAGTCGGCGAGCAAGTCCGGCCCGGACCCCTTCACGGAGTCGACCGTGACGGACAGTGCCAAGAGTCCGCCCCGGGCGGCGACCACGTCTCCGCCGACCACCCCCCGGACGACCGCCCCCGGGACGCAGACCGGCCCGGCGGCCACCTCCGCACCTCCCCAAACCCAGGTGCGCGGGGTCGGCGGCGGTGTCCCGGGCCTCTACAGCGGGGCCCAGAACCGTCCCAGCTGCGATGTCGAGAAGCAGATCAGGGCCCTCCAGGCCGACCAGGCCAAAAACCGCGCGTACGCCTCCGAATCCGGTGTGCAGGCCTCTTCCGTCCCCTCCTATCTTCGCTCGCTGACCCCCGTGACGCTGCGCGCCGACACCCGCGTCACCAACCACGGCTACCACGACGGCTCCGCCACCACCTACCAGGCCGTCCTCCAGTCGGGCACCGCCGTCCTGGTGGACAACCACGGCGTACCTCGGGCGCGCTGCGCCTGCGGCAACCCGCTGACCACGCCCGTAGCCCAGCGCACCACTCCGCGGCAGACGGGCGATCACTGGGTGTCTTACCAGTCTGCGAACGTCGTCGCCGTGCGACCGGCACCGGTCGTCGTCAACGTCTTCGTGATCTACGACCCCGGGGACGACCGCTGGTTCCACCGCCACACCGGCGACATGGGCCGCCACGACCAGTACGCCAAGCCGCCGGCGGCCCCTTGGCAGCCGGATGAGCAGCAGAAGCCGGATGAGCAGCAGAAGCAGGACGAGCAGCAGAAGCAGGACGAGCAGCAGAAGCAGGATCAGCAGAAGCAGGATCAGCAGCAGAAGCAGGATCAGCAGAAGCAGGATCAGCAGCAGAAGCAGGATCAGCAGCAGAAGCAGGATCAGCAGCAGAAGCAGGATCAGCAGCAGAAGCAGGATCAGCAGAAGC
>NZ_JBEXYL010000027.1:0-70510 GCF_040630895.1 Streptomyces sp. NPDC005728 | reverse complement strand
CAGGATCAGCAGCAGAAGCAGGATGAACAGCAGAAGCAGGATCAGCAGCAGAAGCAGGATGAACAGCAGAAGCAGGATCAGCAGCAGAAGCAGGATGAACAGCAGAAGCAGGATCAGCAGCAGAAGCAGGATCAGCAGAAGCAGGATCAGCAGCAGAAGCAGGATGAACAGCAGAAGCAGGATGAACAGCAGAAGCAGGATGAACAGCAGAAGCAGGATCAGCAGCAGAAGCAGGATCAGCAGCAGAAGCAGGATGAACAGCAGAAGCAGGATCAGCAGCAGAAGCAGGATCAGCAGCAGAAGCAGGATCAGCAGCAGAAGCAGGATCAGCAGCAGAAGCAGGATCAGCAGCAGAAGCAGGATGAACAGCAGAAGCAGGATCAGCAGAAGCAGGATCAGCAGAAGCAGGATCAGCAGCAGAAGCAGGATCAGCAGCAGAAGCAGGATCAGCAGCAGAAGCAGGATCAGCCCCAGAACCAGAATCAGCCCCAGAACCAGAATCAGCAGGGCGGCGACGGAGGGGGCAACGGAGGCGGCAACGGTGGCGGCAACGGTGGCGGCGGCGGAGGCGGCCAGTAGGAGTGGCCGGGCGAGCCGCCGGGAGACGTGAGCAGCGCCTCAGGACTGCCCGACGCGCCTCGGGGTACGAGGACTGGTGCAACAGCGACCGGCCCCGACCGGGCTTCCGAGAGAGACAGGCATGACCGACCACCTGGGCGGGGCAGTGATACCGACTGGTTTCGATGTACCCGTGGAACCGCTGCGACGTGCGGCGCACTACACCGGCGAACCCGGATGCATCGCCGAGGCACGGGCGTTCGCCGCTCGGTTCCTTCAGCAACTGAGGACGGAATGGTGCGCCGACATCGACAGCCGGGCCGACGGTGAGCTGCTCCTCGTCGTGAGCGAGCTGGTCACCAACGCGGACCGGCACAGCAGCGGCCCGTACATCCTGGAGCTGGAAGGCACGGACACCGTGGTCCGGGTGGCCGTGTACGACAGCAGCTCGACGCTGCCCCGCCGGTACCCGAGGAATCCCGAGCGCGTCGGCCGGCACGGTCTGGAGATCGTGCACGCCCTGGCCGACGAGGTGACCGTGGAGTGCGTACCGGTCGGCAAGCGCGTGTGCGCGCGAGTGGAACTGCGGGAAGGACGGCCGTGCGGGGTCGTAGGGTGAGCGGGTGAGCGACGAGGTGAGCGACCGAGCCCGTGTGATCCCGCTGCGCGCGCAGCCCGTGCGCCCGGACGCGCCGGAGCCCGCTGTGAGGGAGCCCCTGTGGCGCGATCTGGTCGGTGAGGTGCTGCGCCGTGAGCGGCTGGCGCAGGAGCGTACGCTGCGGGACGTGGCCGACGCGGCCCGGATCTCCCTGCCCTACCTCTCCGAGATCGAGCGCGGCCGCAAGGAGGCCTCCTCGGAGGTCCTCGCGGCTGCCGCCCATGCCCTGGGCCTCGGCCTCGGCGACCTGCTGTCGCTCACCCACGGCGAGCTGGCCCGGCAGACCGGTCCGGCCCGCCGTACGGCCCCGGCACCGCAGCACCGCGAGCCGTACAACGGGCTGTGCCTGGTGGCCTGAGGCACCGTCAGCCGACGCCCTTCTCACGCAGCTCCCGGAAGAAGGCCCGGACGTCGGCGACCAGCAGATCCGGCTCCTCCATGGCCGCGAAGTGCCCGCCCCGGTCGAACTCCGTCCAGCGGACGATGTTGTCCGTGCGCGCCGCCCTGTGCCGCAGCGGGATCTGCAGTTCGGCGGGGAACACCGCCAGAGCGGTCGGTGCCGTGGACGGCTCGGCGGGCGCGGCCACGCGGCCCGTGGCGTGCGCGCGCTCGTAGTAGATCCGGGCGGACGAACCGGCGGTCCGGGTCAGCCAGTACAGCATCACGTTGGTCAGCAGCAGGTCCCGGTCGACCGCCTCCTCGGGCAGCTCCTCGGAGTCCGTCCACTCCCGGAACTTCTCGATGATCCAGGCGAGCTGCCCGACCGGCGAGTCCGTGAGCGCGTACGCCAGGGTCTGCGGCCGGGTGGAGTGCAGCAGTGCGTACGCCGAGGCGTCGCCCATCCACGCCGACCAGCGGCGCCATGAGGTGAGCGTGCGCTCCCGCTCCTCGGGGCCGAGCGCGGCCAGCTCCTCCTCGGTGGGCTCGCTGGTCGCCTGCGCGCCCGGCAGCAGGTTGAGGTGGACGCCGATCACCCGGTCGGGACGGGCACGGCCCAGCTCGCGGGAGATCCCCGCGCCCCAGTCGCCGCCCTGCGCGCCGAACCGTTCGTAGCCGAGGCGTCCCATCAGTTCGGCCCACGCGTCGGCGACCCGGCCCGCCTCCCAGCCGGTGTCCGTCGTGGGCCCGGACAGCCCGAACCCGGGGATGCCCGGCACCACGACGTGGAACGCGTCGGCCGGATCCCCGCCGTGGGCCGCAGGATCGGTGAGCGGCCCGACGACGTCCAGGAACTCCACGATCGAGCCCGGCCAGCCGTGCGTGACGATCAACGGGGTGGCGTCCGGCTCCGGCGAGCGGACGTGCGCGAAGTGCACATGCGCCCCGTCGACGGTGGTCGTGAACTGCGGCCACTCGTTCAGCCGTGCCTCGGCCGCACGCCAGTCGTACTCGTACCGCCAGTACCGCACGAGTTCCCGCAGGTATTCCGGCGCCACCCCGTACGCCCAGCCTGCCCCGGGCAGGCCGTCCGGCCAGCGGGTGCGGTCGAGGCGGTCGTACAGGTCGTCCAGGTCGCTCTGGGGGACCGACAGGCGGAAGGGCTGGATGCTCTCGGCAGGCGAAGAGGTCATGGCCCGGATGCTAGTGCGGGACCGTTGTCACCCAGGCGGATTAATCGGCGGCCCGGCCGATGAGTTTCGCCGCGCGGACCGGTCGATACGGGTGACCGCGTTCCATGCTCCAGGAGGTGCTCATGACCACGGACGGATTCACCACGTGTCTCTGGTTCGACGGCCAGGCCGAGGAGGCCGCCGACCACTACGTGTCGATCTTCAAGAACTCCAGTGTCGGGCGCGTGGGCCGCTTCACGGAGGCGGGCCCCGGCCCGGCAGGCTCCGTGCTGGCCGTGGAGTTCACGGCCAACGGCCAGAAGTTCGTCGCGATCAACGGCGGCCCCGAGTTCGCCTTCAGCGAGGCGATCTCGTTCCAGATCTTCTGCGCCGACCAGCAGGAGATCGACTACTACTGGAGCAGGCTCACCGAGAACGGCGGCGCGGGCGGCCCCTGCGGCTGGCTCAAGGACAGGTACGGCGTCTCCTGGCAGGTCGTCCCCGACGGTCTCATCGACATGATCGGGGACCCGGACCCGGAGAAGGCGTCGCGCACCACCCAGGCCATGTTCGGCATGGGCAAGCTCGACATCGCCGCGCTGGAGAAGGCGTACGCGGGCGAGTAGCGCGTCGGGGCAGCCGCCGTCACCCGGCCTCGGCGAGGATCTCGGCGATCACATGCCGGGAGTTCTCGGCGAGCGCCGGGTTGGTGTGCCAGTAGTAGGGCAGCTGGATCAGTGAGATCGACAGCGCCCAGCCCCGCCCGCGCGCCCACTCGGCGTCGTCGGCACCGACGGTCTTGCGGAAGGCGGCGCGGGCGGTCGGAGGCAGCAGGTTCCAGGCCACGATCAGGTCCACGGCGGGATCGCCGACCCCGGCGCAGCCGAAGTCGATCACCGCGCTCAGCCGTCCGCCGGAAACCAGCACGTTCCCGGGCGCCAGGTCGCCGTGCAGCCAGGCCGGTGCCGCGTCGTGCTCCGGCACGCGCAGCGCGCGCTCCCACAGGGCCGTCACGGCGTCCGTGTCGATCCTGCCGGCCAGTTGCTCCAGGGCCGCACGGGTCAGCGTGTCCCGGGTCGCGAGCGGGGCGCCCCGGCTCGCGGCCGGACCGTCCTGCGGGTCGGTCCGGCGCAGTGCGGCCACGAACGCACCCAGCTCCTCGGCCAGCCGTTCCGGCGCCTCGACGGCACCCGCGACCGGATTGCGCCCGTCCAGCCAGCGGTACACCGACCACGGCCAGGCGAAGCCCTCGTCCGGCTCGCCGACCCCCACCGGCTCGGGCGCGGCCACCGGCAGGTGCGGTGCCAGACGGGGCAGCCAGTGCTGCTCGTGCGCCACGTCGGCCACGGCACCGGGATAGCGGGGCAGCCGCACCACCAGATCCGTCCCCAGCCGGAACATCGCGTTCTCCGTACCGGACGACGCCAGTCGCCGTACCGGCAGCGCCGCCCAGGCGGGGAACTGCCGGGCGATCATCCGCCGCACCAGCGGGGCATCGATGTCGACCTCGTCCTCGCGCATCTTCACCGCACACATGGGCCCCTATCCAACGGCCCGGCACGCCCGCTGTCGAACGAAATAGACGAGGGCGGGGGCGGTGTCACCGGACACCGCCCCCACCGGTCTGCGCCGGGATCAGACCCGGTCGGCCACGATGAGCAGGTACTGGAAGCTGCCGTTGCGGTAGGCGGTCAGGAAGGTGTCCTCGATACCCGTGACCAGGTGGTCCGCCTCCTTGCGCAGTTCCCAGTACGGGATGGTGGCCGCCGTCAGATCCTCGACGTGCACCGGCACCAGCCGGTTGCGGGCCATCGCCCGGAAGTACTCCGACCGCGGATGGATGTCGCAGATGTAGTGCGCGTTGATCAGCGACACCTCGCGGGAGGCCTGCCCGTAGGTGTCGTTGTAGCAGCCGGTGATCACCACGTACCGTCCGCCGCGGCGCAGCAGCCGGGCGTGCTCGGCGAACAGCAGGTCCAGCTCGACGTACATCGTGGACTCGTTGTTCCACGACGCCGCGTAGGCGCCGGACGTGAAGCCGGTGTCGAGCATGTTGCGGTGGTGGTAGCGCACCTTGCCGTCGATGCCGCGTCGGCGGGCCTGCTCGTTGGCGAAGTCGGCCTGCTTCGCGGAGATCGTGACGCCGTCGGCGTGGCAGCCGTACCCCAGATGGGCAGTGACACTGCCGCCGCCGCGGCCGCAGCCGGCGTCGAAGACCCGGTCGGCGGGGGACAGCGGCCCCAGGTGGGAGGCGAGCAGCTCCGCCTGGGCGTGCTCCAGGCGGTGCAGTTCGCCGGTGATGAGGTCCCGTCGCCGGTCCGGGTCGGGTTCGTCGAGCATCGAGCGGTCGGCGGCACCGATGCCGTAGTGGTGGTGGTACAGGTCGTCGATCTTGCCTAGTTCGAGGTTGACCGGGTTCTCCTCGGCGTTCCAGTACTCCGCGACGCGGTTCTGGTACGTGGACTGGGCCGGCACCGGAACGGTCGCGATCCTGGCTGCGGGGACGGTCGTCAAGGGTGACTCCTCGTTGTGCATGTGACGGTGTTCCGTTGAGCGTGTGGCTGTTACCAGTAGTCGGGCAGGTGGTAGCGGTGGGTGTTGGTGGAGTGCCACTCGTGGTTGCCGGCGACCCAGTCGGACAGCCCCTGGGCGTACCGCTCCACGAGGGGAGAGGTGGCGGACAGCACGGCCGACTCCTCCTCGAAGGCGTCCATGATCCGGTTGTGGATCTCGACGGACTTCAGATAGGCGCCCTTCAGTCCGCAGCGCTCGTTGGCCGCGACGACCTGTGGCAGGTTGAGGTGGGTCGGATCGCTCGCCAGCTCCTTGGTGAAGGAGTACAGGTCGTTCATGACGGTGGTGGCGTTGCAGGCCAGGGCGGTGATCCTCTGGATCTCCGGCCGGGCGTAGACCTGCTCGGGCAGTTCGTAGCCGTCCACCGCGTCCACGAGCGACAGACAGGGGCGGAAGTTGTTGAACTGCCGCATCACCAGGTACTCCCAGACCCGCGGCTTGTACCCGGTCTCCATCCAGGCGGCCTCGCCCAGATAGCCGAGGTGCAGCCGGGCCATGTCGTACACGAACCGGTCGGTCTGGCTTGGCGTGGCGAAGGCGGCGTAGTCCGCGAGGGCGAAGTGGTACGAGCGCAGCGGACCGTCGGCCCGGATGCCCTCGCGCCACTCCTCCTCCAGCTCCGGGGTGCCGTGGTAGGGGTCCAGCGCCGACTGGGCGATGATCAGCGGTCCGCCCAGACCGCGCCGCGATCCGCCCCGGCCCTCGTCCTCCTCGCAGTAACAGGAGTCGACGATGTTCTCGGCGAGCAGCAGCTTGCCGGCGGCGGTGAGGCGGTCCAGGTCGAGGGCGCCCGGATGTTGCAGTACGACGGCCCGGCCGAACTGGAAGCCCGAGAAGTCCCCCTTCCAGGCCTCGGGAAACAGATCCAGGTCACGGGCCCAGGTCTCCAGGCGGCGATCGATCTCGGCGGCCTTCTCCGGGTCGGCGGGAGCGACGGGCCGGTGGTGCAGCCCCGGGATCACCCCGGTGCGCTTCGGCCTGCGCATGCTCTCGGCGATGTTCGGTGGCCCGGGCAGCGTGTAGGAGTGGGTGGGTGCGCTCATGGCGTGCTCCAGGCCGTCAGTCGGCGGACCGGCCGAGCTGGACGTTCTCCAGGATCCCTGCGGCGTCGGGGACCAGGATGGCCAGCGAGTAGTAGGCGGTGACCAGGTAGTTGATGATCGCGGCAGTGTCGATGCCCATGAAGCGGACGTTCAGGCCCGGCTGGTACTCCTCCGGGATGCCGGTCTGGTAGAGGCCGACGACGCCCTGATCGGCCTCGCCGGTGCGCAGCGCGATGATGCTGCTGGTGTGGTTCTCGGTGACCGGGATCTTGCTGCACGGGAAGATCGGCACCCCCCGCCAGGCCGGCACCTCATGGCCGTCGACGTTCGCGGTACCGGGCACCAGGCCCCGCCTGTTGCACTGCCGGAAGAAGGCAGCGATCGCCTTCGGATGGGCGAGGAACACCTTCGTCTTGCGCCGCATCGACAGCAGCTCGTCCATGTCGTCCGGCGTCGGCGGCCCCGTGTAGGTACTGATCCGCTGGCCGTAGTCGACGTTGTGCAGCAGCCCGAACTCCCGGTTGTTGACCAGCTCCCACTCCTGCCGCTCGCGGATCTCCTCCACGGTCAGCCGGAGTTGCTGGGCGGTCTGGTCCATCGGGTGGTTGTAGAGGTCGGCGACCCTGGTGTGCACCCGCAGCACGGTCTGGGTGAGGGACAACTCGTACTCGCGCGGCGCGAGTTCGTAGTCGACGAAGCCGCCCTGCAGCGTCGGCTCGCCGACGTGGCCGGCCTGGACGGGGACCTCCGCCTCGCCCTTGCGGTTCATCGGCTTGAGCTGCCGCTCGACATACGCGTGCAGGTGCGCGGCGAGGGACGGCACCCGCGCGGTGAACTCCTCCACCACGGCCCAGGGCAGCGCCAGCACCACACCGGCGGTCTCCGCGCGGACCGAGGTCAGCCAGAGCGGATCGGACTGGCCGACCGCCTCGTCGCCCATCTGGTCGCCGTCGGTGACGCCCCCGATGACCTCCTCCTCGCCGTACTTTCCGGAGGTGTACCGCGTGAACCGTCCGTGCACCACCAGGTAGGCCTCGGTGACCGGCTGCCCGGCCTCGAACAGCACCTGGCCGGCGCGCACCTCCCGGGTCTGGAAGCGCGTGGCCATCTCCCGCAGCACGTCCGTCTCGGGATACCCGCGCAGGATCGGCAGCTCGGTCAGCGTCTCGGGGATCACCCGGATGTCGTCGGCACCGTTCTGCTCGAAGTGCACTCGCCCGCGTCCGGTGCGCAGTTGCAGACGTCGGTTGACCCGGTACGCGCCTCCCTTGACGTCCACCCACGGCAGGGTCTTCAGCAGCCATCGCGAGGTGATGGCCTGCATCTGCGGTTCGGACTTGGTGGTGGTGGTGAGCTGACGGGCCGCCTGCGTGCTCAGGCTGGTCAGCTGCCCGTCGGCCGGGGGCCCGGGGTCGGGTTCGTCGACTGCGGAACCGGTGGCGATGTCCGGAGTGGACACATCTCCTCCTGCGGAGAGGCGAACAGGGGTGATTCGGATCGGTCGGTGGTGCGCGGGGTGCCGGTGCGCTCGGACCAGCCAAACAGGACGCGTGATCCGCGGGTACAGCGCGAAAGGGGCGGTTTTGATCAACGCGTGGTGCAAACCTGCCGTTGAGAGCGTGCGGCGGTGGCTTCCGTGATCGCGCGCCGGTGTCCCGCTACCGCGCCCCGGGCGGGTCGGAGTTTGGGTGACCGACCGTTCGGCGCGCGGGCCGACCTCGGGGTGACTAGCGTGAGGTAGCGGGAGAAACCGTCCGACCGAGAGGGTCCCGACCATGGCCGTGCAACCTGAAGGAACGCCCTGCTGGGCCGATGCGATGTTCAGCGACCTGGAGGGCGCCAAGAGCTTCTACGGCGACGTCCTCGGCTGGACCTTCGGCGAGTCGTCGTCGGAGTACGGCAACTACACGCAGGCCTACGCGAACGGCAAGGCGGTCGCCGCCGTCGTACCCCCCATGCCCGGCCAGGAGGGGCAGTCGCAGTGGTGCCTGTACTTCGCCTCGCCGGACGCCGCCGCCACGGCGGCGAAGATCCGGGACAACGGCGGGGAGGTGCTGATGGAGCCGATGCAGGTCGGCGACTTCGGGACGATGTGCCTGGCCCGTGAGCCCAGCGGAGCCGTGTTCGGTGTGTGGCAGGCGGGCACCCACGAGGGCTTCGAGGCGACCGCGGTGCCGGGCGCCTACTGCTGGGCCGAGGTCTTCACCCGCGAGCCCGAGAAGGCGGACCCCTTCCTGACCGCCGTCTACCCGTACCGGGCCAAGCAGATCGAGGACGACGCGGTCGACTTCCGTCTGTTCGACATCGGCGAGAACGCCGTCCTCGGCCGGATGCGGATGACCGACGACTTCCCGCCCGAGGTGCCGTCGTACGTGAACGTGTACTTCAGCGTCGACAACTGCGACGAGGCCGTGGCCCGGGCCACCAAGCTCGGCGCGATCCTCCGCTTCGGGCCGATGAGCAGCCCCTTCGGCCGCTTCGCGGCGCTCACCGACCCGCAGGGCGCGAACTTCTCGGTGATCGACATCACGACCACCGAGGGAGACATGCCGAAGATCAAGGACGTCTGACCGGTCGCCCGCGGCAGGACGCGTCCCGGTGGCCGGCGCGGCCATGGCATGATCGACGGCATGCGTGAACGTGTGGTGGCCGCGTGCGACGGGGCTTCGAAGGGAAACCCCGGGCCGGCCGGATGGGCATGGGTGGTCTCCGAGGACGAGCGGACCCCCGCCCGCTGGGAGGCGGGCCCGCTCGGCCGGGCCACCAACAACGTCGCCGAACTGACCGCCCTGGAGCGCCTGCTGGCGGCGGTCGACCCGGACGTGCCGCTGGAGATCCGCATGGACTCCCAGTACGCGATGAAGGCGGTCACCACCTGGCTGCCCGGCTGGAAGCGCAACGGCTGGAAGACGGCCGCCGGTAAACCGGTGGCCAACCAGGACCTGGTGGTCCGCATCGACGAACTGCTCGACGGCCGGTCCGTCGACTTCCGCTACGTCCCCGCCCACCAGGTCGACGGCGACCCGCTGAACGACTTCGCCGACCGCGCCGCCAGCCAGGCCGCCTCGGTCCAGGAGGCGGCCGGCAGCGCCCTCGGCTCCGCGGAGCCGCCGCCGTCCCCCGACACCCCCAAAGCGGCCGCCCCGCGCAAGAAGGCGCCCCGCCGCACCGGCGGCGGAGCGCCCTCCCGCACCATCAAGGCGAAGTTCCCCGGCCGCTGCCAGTGCGGCCGCCCCTACGCCGCCGGCGAGCCCATCGCCAAGAACGCCCAGGGCTGGGGCCACCCGGAGTGCCGTGACGCCGAGGCCTGATCAGGCGTCGAACGTGTAGAACTTCGTGTGGTCCAGCAGGTCCGCCGGACGCACGTTGTTCCACGGCTTCATCGTGTCGTTCAGGTCGATGACGTCCGGCGTCCCGCCGGTCGGCACATAGCCGACGCCCGGGTGCCGGCGCTGCCACTCGGCCCACAGCTTGTCTATGTAGGCGTGGTGCAGCCAGAACACCGGGTCGTTGGG
The DNA here is from genome assembly GCF_040630895.1 of Streptomyces sp. NPDC005728. Taxonomy (NCBI): domain Bacteria; kingdom Bacillati; phylum Actinomycetota; class Actinomycetes; order Kitasatosporales; family Streptomycetaceae; genus Streptomyces; species Streptomyces sp. NPDC005728. Next base: position 60,612 of record NZ_JBEXYL010000027.1, on the reverse strand, counting down.
GGAGACGCCGGTGGCCATCTGCCCGCCGACCCACACGTGGACCCGGTTGTGCAGATTGACCCCGCGCCAGCCCTCGAGGTGGTTGCGGAATCCGTCGGAGGCGCTGTTGTACGGCGCCATGTCGTACGTGGACATCGCGAGCACCGACTCCACCTCCGCGCGCGTCGGCAGCTCGCGCACGCCCGTGCCGAGCGAGCGGCGCAGGAACGTACGGCCGTCCACCCGGACGCTGACCGGCCAGTTGCCGCCGCCCGCGGCGAACGGGCCGTCCATCACCCGGCCGTCGGAGCTGCGCCCGGTTCCGCCGAGGAAGTCCGGCGCCCACAGCGAGGCGCGTACCGTGCGGTCGGTGCTCCAGTCCCAGTACGGCAGCGCGACCGTGGAGTCCACCGATTGCAGCGCCTGTTCGAAGTCGAGCAGGAATCTGCGGTGCCAGGGCAGGAAGGACGGGGAGCGGTGGCCGGTCCGCTCGCCCGAGTCGGTGTCGGACATGATGAACTCGTTGTGCGTGCGGACGAAGTCGTCGTAGCGTCCGTTGCGCTTGAGTTCGAGGACGGCGCCCACGAAACGGCGCTTCTCGTCGGCGGTCAGGGTGGCCTGGTTCTTGCGTACGGTCATGTGCGTGGTGCTCCGGATGTCCTTGCGGGGGCGGTCAGTTGGCGGGGAACGGCAGCAGCGGGGCGCCCTGCAGCTCGTCCACCGCGGCACGGGCGGCGGCGCGCGGCGTGGCCACCGGGTCGTAGTGGCTGACGACGCTGATCCAGCTGCTGTCGGCGTTCTGCATCACGTGCAGCTCCACCCCGTCTATGAACACGGCGTATCCGGCGCCGTGTTCGTGGTGGTGTCCGCCCGCGCCGGACGGACGGCCCTGTATCCGGCGGCCCTTGTAGACCTCGTCGAAGGATTGCGGGGAGCCGTGCTGGTGTTCGGCGGCCGATGTGCCGGACGCGATGAGCGTGGCGGCCGAGGCCGTGGCGGCGACGGCGGCCGCCGCGGTGAGCGCGCGGCGCCGGGTGAGTTCGGGCATGCGGGTCCTCCTGTGGGGGGTGTTCGAGTGGTGACTCCGCATGCCTACCGGGCCGCTCGGGAGAGGAAGAAATCGCCCGGAACCGGTTGGCTGTGATCCGGACAATTAGCCACATGTCGTGCAAGATTGAACCAAGATGATCTTGCTGTGGAGATGGTCCCTTCTGCTGCGGAACGGGGAATTCCTTGCCGGAACGTCAGGGATTCCGGCGATCTTTCTCGTTCGGTGCCCGCCCGAGTGGCGCGGGTCACCGCGCCAGACTGACGCGATCCGGAAGTCCGGCCGCGCCCTCGCGACCGGATCCGTGACCGGATCCGACGCCGCACCCCGCCCTCGCGGAGCTGCGCACCGGCGACCGGACCGGTTGCTTCGCCGGGTGGAGCCCAGGTCGAGCCCTCGTCCATATCCAGTGGTGAATGGTCATTCACTCGGCAAGGTGAATTACTATTCACCGAAACCCCGAGACCTCCACAGGAGCGCAGATGGACCACCCAGGCCCGATAGCCCTGCCGCCCGGCACTCCCGTCGAGGCACCCCGGCTGCGGGACCGCCTCACCATCCCGGTGCTGGCGTCGGGCGGCATCCTCATGGCCGTCATGCAGACCGTGGTCGTACCGCTCCTGCCCGACCTGCCCCGGCTGACCGGAGCCTCGGCGGCCACCGTCTCCTGGATGGTCACCGCGACCCTGCTTTCCGGAGCCGTGCTCACCCCCGTGCTCGGCCGGGCCGGCGACATGTACGGCAAGCGCAGGGTGCTCACCGGCGCGCTCGCCCTGATGACCGCCGGCTCGGTGATGTGCTCCCTGTCCTCCGACATCGGCGTGCTCATCGCGGCCCGGGCGCTCCAGGGCGCCGCCGCCTCCGTCGTCCCGCTGTCGATCAGCATCCTGCGCGACGAACTCCCGCCCGAGCGCCGGGGCTCGGCGGTCGCCCTGATGAGTTCCACCGTCGGCATCGGCGCCGCCCTCGGCCTGCCGCTCGCCGCGCTGGTCATCCAGTACGCCGACTGGCACACCATGTTCTGGCTGACCAGCGCCCTCGGCGCGCTCGGCGTTGCGGCCACCTGGTGGGCGGTCAGGGAGTCGCCGGTACGGGAGCCCGGCCGCTTCGACGTCCTCGGCGCGCTGGGCCTGGCCGCCGGACTGGTGTCCTTGCTGCTCGGCGTGTCCCAGGGCGGCCAGTGGGGCTGGGGCAGCCCCAGGATCCTCGGCCTGTTCCTCGCTGCCGTGGCCGTCCTCGCCCTGTGGTGGTGGCACCAGTGGCGCGCCGAGCGCCCGCTGGTCGACCTGCGCCTCGTCACCCGGCCCCGGGTCGGGCTGTCCCACGTGGCGGCGGCGCTCACCGGATTCGCCTTCTACGCCAACTCGCTGGTGACCGCCCAGCTGGTGCAGGCACCGAAGGCCACCGGCTACGGCCTAGGGCTGTCCCTCGTCGCCACCGGCCTGTGCCTGCTGCCCGGCGGCGTCACCATGCTGCTCTTCTCCCCCCTGTCCGCCCGCATCTCCGCCGCGCGCGGCCCGCGCATCACCCTCGCCCTCGGTGCCGCCGTCATCGCCTGCGGCTACGCGGTCCGTATAGCCGACAGCCGCGACCTGTGGATGATCATCCTGGGCGCCACGATCGTGGCGACCGGCACCACCCTCGCCTACTCCGCGCTCCCGACCCTGATCCTGCGCGCCGTCCCGGCCGCCCAGACCGCCTCCGCCAACGGCGTCAACGTCCTGATGCGCACCATCGGCCAGGCCACGTCCAGCGCCGCCGTCGCCGCCGTCCTCGTGCACCACAGCAGCCCCGTCGCCGGCATACCGGTGCCGACGCTGCACGGCTATCTGCTGGCGTTCGCGATGGCCGGCGCGGTCGCCCTGGCCGCCTGCGCCGCGGCCCTGTCCATCCCGGGCGACGGGCCCGCCGACGGCACCCGGCGCGCCCGCGGGGCCACCCGGGGCGCCCGCGACGGGGCGATGGAGGGAGCATGAGTGCCGTGAGCACTCCATCCCACCCGCGGGCAGCCGCCCCCGACGCCCCTGCACGCCGCGACGCCGAGGCCACCAAGGCGGCCATCCTCAAGGCCGCCCGCTCGCTGCTGGCCCGGCACGCGCACGCCGACATCACCCTCAAGGCCGTCGCCGAGCGGGCCGGCGTCAGCCCGCCGTTGATCCTGAAGTACTTCGGCAACAAGGACACCCTCTTCGCCCGGGTGATGTCCTTCGACACCGACGCGGACGACCTGCTCGACGCGCCCCTGGCGGACCTGGGCCGCCACATGGTCCGCCATGTACTGGCCAGCCAGCGCGAGCGCGGCGCCGACCCGCTGCTGCGCATCGCCTTCGCACCCCTGCACGGCGACCACGGCGAGACCCTGCGCGCCAACTTCCGGGCCCAGGTGACCGACCGCCTCGCCGGCCGGCTCACCGGCCCCGACGCGGGCCTGCGTGCCGAACTGGCCGTCGCCGGTCTCCTCGGACTCGGCGTCATGTACGGCATCGCGCGCGGCCCGCACCTGCGCGAGACCGACATCGACGCCATCGCCGACCGCTACGGGCCCGTCGTACAGGAACAGCTGACGCCCGGCACCTGAGTCACTCGACGGCCTGCGGGCCGGTCAGCAGCGCCTCCGCGCACCTGCGGAACGCCGCGAGCAGGCGGCCGTTGTCGCCCGCGCGGGTCGCCAGCGCGACATGGCTCGGTTCGACGCCGTGCAGCGCGATCGAGGTGAGACCGGGGCGGATGCGAATGCCGGGGATGCCCGCCGCGATCGCCACCGCCTGTCCGGAGGCGACGAGTTCGAACTTGTCCTCGATGTCGTCGATGTACGGACCGTCGGGGGCCGGGCTGCCGTCGGGCCGGGGGTCGATGCGCCAGAACGCGTCCCAGAGCCGGTCGGGGACCCGGGGGAGCGGCTCGTCGGCGATGTCGTCGACGGTGACCGACTCCTTGCCCGCCAGCCGGTGGTCGAGCGGGACGACCAGGACGCGCGGTTCGTCGTAGAGGACTGTCACCCGCAGGCCCTCGGTGACGAACGGCAGCCGGGCCACGAGCGCGTCCACGCGGTGGTCGAGCAGCGCGTCCCGCGCCTCGTTCCAGCGCAGATGTGCGGTCCGCACGTCGGCGTCCGGGAACCTGCGCCGCAGGTCGCGCACGGCCGGGGTGACGAAGACGCCGGTGGTGTAGCCGACGGTGATCCGGGTGGGCTCGGCGGCGGCCCGGGCGACGGCCGCAGCCTGGGCGGCGGCACGCAACAGCGCCTTGGCACGCGGCAGGAAGGCCTCCCCGGCCTCGGTGAGCCGGGTGCCCTGCGGGGTGCGGTCGAACAGCCGCGCCCCCAACTGCTGCTCCAGACGCCGCACTTGGCGGCTCAGGGACGGCTGGGCGATGTGCAGGGCGGTCGCGGCACGGCCGAAGTGCCGGTGCTCGGCCACGACCGTGAAGTACCGCACCAGCCGAAGGTCGAGGTCCACGGGGGCGGCCGAGTCGGTCATGCCCCAAGAGTACTGCCGCACGAGGTCCGATTGGACGCTCATAGCGGCGCTGAACTGCGGTGATGCCTGATGTGCATTGCTCCATGCGAAACAGGCTTTGGACCTGGACCCGGCCCCGGGCCAACGATGAAGTCATTCCCACCCAGCATCCGAGGAGCTAGATCAACCATGCGTGTTTTCGTCACCGGTGCCACGGGGTTCGTCGGATCCGCCGTGGTTCCCGAACTCGTCGCCGCCGGACACGACGTCGTCGGCCTCGCCCGCTCCGACGAGGCCGAGGCCTCGCTGAAGTCGGCCGGAGCCGAGGCGCACCGCGGCAGTCTGGACGACCCCGGGGGCCTGGCCCGCGCCGCGGCCGCGGCCGACGGCGTGATCCACCTGGCCTTCGTCCACGACTTCACCGACATCTACGCCGCGGGCGCCACCGACCTGCGCGCCATCGAGGCGATCGGCGCCGCCCTGGCCGGCTCCGGCAAGCCCTTCCTGGTCACCTCCGGCACCGGGATCGCCCGGGCGGACGGTGTGGTCACCGAGGAGGACGGGCCCGCCCCGGGCGGACACCGGACCGCGTCCGAGGAGGCCACGCTCGCGCTGGCCGAGCGCGGGGTGCGGGCCTGCCTGGTCCGGCTCGCACCCTCCGTGCACGGCCGGGGCGACCACGCCTTCGTGCCGCGCCTGATCGAGATCGCCCGGGCGAAGGGTGTGTCGGCCTACGTCGGCGACGGCGCCAACCGCTGGACGGGCGTGCACCGTTCGGACGCGGCCCGCCTGTACCGGCTGGCCCTGGAGTCCGCGCCGGCCGGCACCCGGCTGCACGCGACCGACGAGGAAGGGGTGCCCTTCCGGGACATCGCCGCGGTCATCGGCCGGCATCTGGACCTGCCCGTCGTCGGCGTGGCCGCCGAACAGGCCGAGGACCACTTCGGCTGGCTCGGCCGGTTCGCCGCCGCCGACTGTCCGTCGTCGAGCGCGCTGACCCGCAGGCTCCTCGGCTGGGAGCCGCAGGGGCCCGGCCTCCTCGCGGACCTCGACGAGGGCCACTACTTCCAGGCGTAGTCAGCGCAGGAGACGGTCGAGGAAGCCGTTCGAGAACACCCGGTGCGGGTCCAGGCGGTCGAGGATCCCGACCGCCTGCTTCCACACACCCGCCTCGAACGAGCCCGGCACCGTGGTGCCCAGCACCTCCGCGTCGCTCCAGACGGCGTCCTCGGTGTACGCCCAGCCCTTGGACCACTCCGCGCGCGCGAGGGCGTACCCGCCGTCGTAGGTGCCGAGCAGGAACTGTTCCAGCTCGCGCAGGAAGGCCTCCGCGTCCGGTGTGCCCGGCAGGGTCAGCACGTCCAGCCAGACCGCCGTGTCCCAGTCGGGCCGGGCCCCGCTCGGCCGCAGGGCGGACAGCAGCGGGGCGCGGGCGCCGTCCACGCCGGTGTCGGCGGGGTCGTCGAGGCCGGTGACCCGGATCTCCACCGAGCCGTTGACCGGGAAGCGGCCCTGCGCCGCGTACGCGTCGAGCCGCTCGCGGTAGTGGCGGGTGAACTCGTGCACCACCCGCTGTACGCCGGCCCGCGAGGTGAGGACCGCGTACCCGTTCGCGGTCACTCGCAGCGTGGTCGGCCTGAGATACAGAAGGGTGTTCTTCGACGGCCCCCACAGGTCGGCGGAGAGCGTGGCCACCAGCCCCAGGTCGGCCACGTCGAGCTGCGCGTTGCCCAGCACCGGCGCCAGGTACCAGGCCGCGTCCGCGACGATCCGCCCCACCAGGTCGGCGACGACGGTCGGCACGCTGTCGGAGAAGGGGTAGTTGTACGGCGAGGTGACGTGCCGTGAGGTCAGCGGCTTGACCGGCGCGACGCTCCACTCCTTCAGCCACGGGAATTCGGTGAAGGCGAACCAGATCGCCTCCACCCGGCCCGAGCGCCGCAGGAAGGTCTCCAGGGTGCGCCCGCCGGAGCCCGGGGCAGCGAACAGCTCAGGCGCCGGGATGTCGGTACGGCTGACACAGCGCAGACTGCGCTCCGGCCCGACCCGCAGCACCACCTCCGTCACGAAGGACCGCCCGAGATGGGCGAGCAGCGCGGCACAGTCCGCCTCCGTACGGCGGAACGTCCGGAGGACATAGTCTCCTTCGCCCTCGTCCCACACCACCGCGGTCAGCTCCAGCACCCGGTTGCTCAGCGAGCCGTACGTCGTGCCGGCCGGCGGGCGTTCGCCGACGGCCGGCACGGCCGTGCCGTGCGCGTCGATCGCCAGGGCGCCGCCGAGCGACAGATCGCCGGGCGCGGGCGTCGCGGTGAGGCCGAGACCGTGCTCCTCCAGGAAGGTGAGCAGGGTTTCGAGGGTCACCCCCGTGCCGGCGCGCACCGCCGACGCAGACTCCAGCGCCAGACCGGTCAGATGGGTCACGGTGTCGACCAGCAGCACCTTGGTGTCCGCCGTGGTCCCCTCCGAGACCGTCAGCGGCGACCAGCCGTGCGAGCAGCCCCGTGCCCGGACCCGCCACCCGCTGCGCCACGCCCAGTTGACGACGGCGAGCACCTGCTCCGGGCCGGTCGGGGCACAGGCCCACAGCCCGTCCACGGAGATCTCGCCCACCCAGTTGCGATACGCCGAGCGGTGCAGTGCCACCTCGGCCGGAAACCCGGGCAGTTCGGCCGCGGCGAGGGCGGGATCGGCCGCCACCAGCACCGGTACGGCGGCAAGCGCGGCGGCGGCGCGCAGGAGCCCGCGACGGCTGATGGGCGCCGAACCATCGCTCCTCGAAAGGAAGTTGTCAACTGAGCGATCAAACACGGATTCACGCTAAGGGGCTGCTTGACGGCAACCGCCCCTCTGTCGAGACCTGTCACCCGGGCGGGTGAAAAAGCGCGACCGGCCGCGGAGCCACCCGTTCCGCGGGATGCGGGACCGGATGACACACTGACGCCATGGACGAACGCGTGATCGGCAGGTCGGGTCAGTGGGCATCGGTCGTCGGACTCGGCACATGGCAGCTGGGCGCCGACTGGGGCGACGTGGACGACAAGGAGGCCCTGTCCGTGCTGGAGGCGGCCGCCGAGTCGGGGGTCACCTTCTTCGACACGGCCGACGTGTACGGGGACGGGCGCAGCGAGTCGACCATCGCAGCCTTCCTGAGCGGCCGGCCCGACCTGCACGTGCTGGTGGCGACCAAGATGGGCCGCCGGGTCGAGCAGATCCCCGAGAACTACGTCCTGGACAACTTCCGCGCCTGGAACGACCGGTCCCGCCGCAACCTCGGCGTCGACCGCCTCGACCTGGTGCAGCTGCACTGCCCGCCCACCCCCGTCTACTCCTCGGACGAGGTGTTCGACGCACTCGACACCCTGGTGGCCGAGGAACGGATCGCCGCGTACGGCGTGAGCGTGGAGACCTGTGCCGAGGCGCTGACCGCGATCGCCCGGCCGAACGTGGCGAGCGTGCAGATCATCCTCAACCCGTTCCGTATGAAGCCCCTGTACGAGGTGCTCCCGGCGGCACGGGAGGCGGGTGTCGGCATCATCGCGCGCGTGCCGCTCGCCTCCGGCCTGCTGTCGGGGAAGTACACCGAGGACACGGTCTTCGCCGCCAACGACCACCGCACCTACAACCGGCACGGCGAGGCTTTCGACCAGGGCGAGACCTTCTCCGGTGTCGACTACGCGACCGGAGTCGAGGCGGCTGCCGCGTTCGCCGCGCTCGCTCCCGAGGGGTACACCCCGGCCCAGCTGGCCCTGCGCTGGATCACCGAGCAGCCCGGCGTGACCACCGTCATTCCCGGCGCCCGCAACCCGGAGCAGGCCCGCGCCAACGCGGCCGCCGCCAAGCTGCCGCCGCTGCCCGAGGAGACGTCCGCCGCGACCCGCGACCTGTACGAGCGCCGGATCAAGGAGCAGGTCGAGAACCGCTGGTAGCACCCGGGCGGCCCGTTTCAACGAACGTCCGGGCGGTTACCCGCACGGCATGACGCAGGCGGTACCGAGAAGGGGGCGAAACGAGACCGAGGAGGAGCGGGCCGACCGGATGTGGGGCGACCTGATCCAGGAGGTCCGGGTGGCCCAGACGGGCGTGCAGATCCTGTTCGGCTTCCTGCTGACCGTCGTCTTCCAGCCGAAGTTCGCGCGACTGTCCGACACCGACCAGCACATCTACATCGTGACCGTCGTCCTGGGCGCCTGCGCGACCGGCGCCCTCATCGGGCCGGTCTCCCTGCACCGTCTGGTCGCCGGCCGCCGGGTCAAGCCCCGGGCGGTTCGGCTGGCCTCCCGGATGACGAACGTCGGCCTGGTCCTGCTGCTCGCCACCATGACCTCGTCCCTGCTGCTGATCCTTCGGGTGGCCACGCAGGACGGCTATGTGCCCTGGCTGGTCGCGGTCGTCGTCGCCTGGTACCTGGTGTGCTGGTACGGACTGCCGCTGTGGGCACGCAGCCGGCACACCAGCCGGCCGGACGACTAGGCGGCCGTTCGGGCCTCCAGGGCGGCCAGCTGGCGGTCGTGGGCCCTGCTGAGCAGCAGCAGCGACAGCACGGCGCCGATCAGGGCGCAGAACATGTCCCACTGGGTGTCCCACACATCGCCCTGGGTGGCGAGGAAGGCGTCCGCGCTGTGCCCGCCGATCTCGGCGGCCGCCCACTCCAGCAGTTCGAAGCAGGCGCTGAACGCGAGGCAGGCGCACACGGTCAGCGGGGCCAGCCAGCGGCTGCCGCGCAGCGGCGAGGTGCGGCCGAGCAGTTCGCGTACGAGAACGGCCGGTACGAAGCCCTGCATCAGGTGCCCGAACCGGTCGTACGGGTTGCGGGACAGACCGAAGGTGTCCCGCACCCGGTCGCCCAGCGGCACCTGCGCGTACGTGTAGTGGCCGCCCACCGCGAGGACCAGGGCGTGCACGGCCAGCAGCCCGCACAGCAGCCCGGTCAGCGGGAACCGCCGCCAGACCAGCACCACCAAGGGCAGCCCGACCAGCGCCCAGACCGTCTCCAGAAGCCACGTCGTGCGGTCCCGCACGTCCCACGCCGACACGCCGAGGCCCACGGCCACGACGCCCGCGAACAGGACGGGCGGCACGCGGCGCGGCACGGTACGCGGGACGGGGTGCACTGCGGTCATGGCGGGGCTCCTTGCCGTGGGAGTCGAAGGAGCCCCATCGTGGCGCCGGCCGGCGGGCGCGGGCATGAGTACCGCTACTCACCCCGTGGTGGGGATGCTCACCCCTGCGACGGATTCCCGTGGGCTCCGCGCAGCGCGGACAGGCAGGTGCCGATGGCCTGCTGGAGTTCCTCCAGGCGCTGGACCATGTCGTCCTCGTAGAAGTCCTGGGCGTCGTCGAAGGTCAGCTCCTCGAACGCCCGGGTCGCCTTCTGCAGGCTGCTGTAGAACTTCGTCCGCTGCTCCTGGACGCGCAGGTCGGGGTCGGCCTCGACCGTCTCGGCGACGAGGGTCTTCATGGTGTCGTAGGCCTCGGTGGCCCACTCGCCGGTGTCCTCGCCGTCCTCCAGCTCGTCGATCAGCGACAGGTGCCGCTCGGCCTCCTCGCGCAGCCCGGCGGGCGCGTCCACGGTCTGTCCGGCCGGAGTCCGGATCTGGCCGGACTCGGCGATCTGCCGGACGTAGCCGATCCGGTCGGCTGCCCGGCTCTCGCTCGCCACGGCCTTCTTCAGGTCGTCGGTGCGTACCACGTCCCGCGCCAGCTCGGCCTGGAGGTCCGGGTCCTCCTTGAGCCGGTCCAGCAAGGCGGAGCGGGCGGCGCGGGCGGTGGAGGGGTCGGCGAGGATCGCGGCGCGCAGCGCGGTGGGGTTCTCGGCGACCTCCAGGGCCTTGGTGGGGCGGATGCCCTCGGCCTCGGCGGCCTCGGCGATGGCGGTGCCGCGCTCGGAGGTGGCGCTGTTGCGGGAGACGTAGTAGCTCAGCCACACGTCGGCGTCCGGGAGTTCGACGTCCTGGCCCGGCTGAAGGGCCTCGAAGTGCGGGACGAGACCGTCGTCGGCCGCACGGTCCCAGGTCTTGTAGTAGCGCATGACCCGCTCGGGCGAGCAGCCGGCCAGCTCGGCGAACTCCTTCGCGGACACCTTGGGCGTCTCACCGGCCGCCTGCCCGCCCGGCCGTACGCTGCGCGCCACCATCAGCGCGAAGGCCCAGCCGCCGGTGCGTGCGTAGACGCCGAACTCGCGTGCGTCCCGCGCCACGAGGTCGGACAGGGGCGCCGCGGCCGGGGCGGACGTCTCGGACGGGTCGATCGCAAGGGTCACGGATGACTCTCCTGGAGGCAGGTCGGGGCGGGACCGCACTCGGTGCTTGAGTGCAGTCAGGAAGCCTATATGGACCCATTGGCTCTGCTTTGACGGCCCCGGCCCCCGGTCCCGTGGCGCCGAGGGGCGTCGGTCAGCTCTTCGGTTCGCGGAAGGTCTGCAGGAAGGTCTTCAGCGCGAGCCGGTTGACGGAGTCGTCCCACGCCCCGGCCGGTGTGGTGAAGCGCAGGGAGAAGCTGCGCCCGCCGCCGAGCAGGAATCCGCGCCCGAAGGTGTGCCCCCGTGTGTCGCCGGACCCGGACAGCCACTCCAGGTCGGCGGCCTTGTGACCCTGGTAGGTGGTGGCCGCGACGGTGCCGATCCGGTGGTAGCCGGGGAGCCGTTCCAGATCCGGTTCGACGTCGTCGCGCCACACGGCGACCGGGTCCGTGCCGGCGCGCTCGCTGTAGGTGACGGCGAGGGTCGGGGAGGCGCCGTCGATGCCGAAGGTGATGCGGTAGGCGTCGGCCGCGCGTGCGGTGGTCAGCCGCTTCCAGCCGTCCGGCAGGGCCACGGAGAAGCCCTCCGGGGCGGTGTAGCGGTGGTATCCGGCAGGCAGGGACGGGGAGGCGGAGGCGGTCGGGCTCGCGCTGGGGCTGGCGCTCGGACCGGGGGTGTTGTTCTCCGTGCGGCCGGCCGGGGGGGTGGCCGTGGCGGTCGGCCGGGAGGGCGCGGCGGTCGAGGTGCCGGACGACTGGTGCGTCGCGGCCAGGACGGCGGCCGTGACGGTGACCGCGGCCAGCGCGGTCCCGGCCGCCATCATCCGTCTGCTCCGTCCAGGGCCGGCGTGGAGCACGGCCGCATAGGCGCTGCGCAGCCGGGGCACGGGCGCGGGGTACCGGTCCGCTTCGGCGTCCTCGTCGAGGGCCCGGGTCAGGGCCTCGCGGATCACCGGCCGGGTCAGCCGCTCCCGGGAGTTCTTGCGCAGCAGCCCCTGGACGGTCTGGGTGAGCGGGCCGGTGCGCAGCGGGGCGCGCAGGGGCAGGCGGTCCACGGCCTTCAGGGTGGCGTCGGGACGACCCCGGTCGCGGAACGGCGGGCGTCCCTCGGCCATCGTGTAGAGGATCGCGCCCAGTGCCCACAGGTCGGCGGCCGGTCCGATGCGCTCGTCGCGAGCCTGTTCCGGCGAGGCGTACGACGGTGCCGTGAGCCTCGGGGCCAGGGTCGCGCCCGCCAGCCCGAAGCCGGCCACCACGACCGGGCCCGCCTCGCGGACGAAGACCTGGCCGGGGCTCAGCTCGCCGTGGGTGATGCCCTCGTCGTGGGCGGCCTCGAGCACCGCGAGGAGTTCGAGGCCGATCCGTGCCGCCCGCACCGGGTGGAACGGGCCTTCGCGGTCGAGGAGTTCCCCGAGGGGGGTGCCCTCGATCCAGTCCGTGACCGTCCACAGGGTGCCCGCCTCCACGACGGCGTCGACGACGGTGGCGACCTGGCCCGGACAGAGAAGCCGCATGATCTCGGACGTCCGGACGACCCGGGCCGTGGCGCGGCGCACGGTGTCCGGGTCGGAGGTCTCCGGCAGGGCGGTCTGTGCCACCAGGCGGGGCTGGTTCGCCGTCACGTCCTCGGCGTACCACCACAGGCGGTTCGTCTCGCGGGAGAAGACCTCAAGGAGCCGGTACCGGCCGGCGACCAACTGGTGTGCGGAGACGTGCGCCTTGACCATTGTCATCCCTCGCTGAAACCCCTGCCTCGTCTTGCCCAGAGGTACGCGGGAGGCTCGGGGGTGCGTTCAAAGAATCCAAAACTCCTCCCCCTTCCTGCCTTTTATTCAACTCTTCGAAAGGGCTTGCTAGTTTGGGAAAACATCGCGTGGCCGGGCATCGACCTGCGGGTAACCGACGGTAAATGCCCGGCCGCGCCGCTGCGTTCAGAGCAGTCCGAAGCGGTCCGCCCATCCGATGAGATCCCCCGGAGTCGCATTCCCCCCGCACACCACGAGCCCCAGGCGGGCGCCGTCACCGACGCGGGCCAGCACCTGCCGGGCCGCCGGCAGCAGACAGCCCGCGGCCGGCTCGGTCCACACCTTGGCGCGGTCGGCGAGGTCCAGGCAGCCCTGCACGGCCTCCCGGTCCGGGACCACCAGGACCTCCTCGACCAGCGCGGACACATGGTCGTACGTCAACTGCGACACGGACGGCGCGCTGAGCGTGGTGACGATCGAGGACACCGGTACCGGCAGCGGGCCGCCCGCCTTGAGCGCGGCGGACATGGCCTCGGCGCCCTCCGTCTCCACGCCCCACACCCGCACGTCCGGACGCAGGGCGCGCAGCGCGGCCGCCACCCCCGCGATCAGGCCTCCGCCGCCGATGCTGACGATCACGTCCGTCAGCTCCGCGCCGTCCTCGGCGAACTCCAGTCCCACGGTGCCCTGTCCGGCGATCACGACCGGATCGTCGAACGGGTGGACCAGGGTCAGCCCCTCGTCCCGCAGCCGGAGCACCAGCTCGAAGGCGCTGTCCATGCCGTCGGTCAGCCGCACCGACGCCCCGGCCTTCCCGGCCAGCTCGATGGAGCGCGCCGGCGCGGTGCGCGGCATGACCACGGTCGCCTTCACGTCCAGGGCCGCCGCCATCACCGCGAGGGCGATCCCGTGGTTGCCGCCGCTGACCGCGACCACACCGGCCGCCCGCTCGGCCTCGCTCAGCGACAGCAGCTTGGCCGTCGCCCCGCGTGCCTTGAACGAACCGGTGCGCTGGAGCAGTTCGAGCTTGGCCGTGACCGGGGCGCCGAGCAGCTCCGTGAGGCCGGGGCTCGGCACGGTCGGCGTCCGTACGACGTGTCCGGCGATCCGTTGTGCGGCGGCTTCGATGTCCGAGATGCCGATCAAGGTGGTTCACCTTCCCGGCGCGGGGCTGGAGACCGCGCCGCTGGCACCCTGACCCGCGCGGCCGCACAGGGTCAACACGGTTTCAGAGCTCGCGGCCCACCAGGAAGTCCAGCAGGCGGCGCAGCTCGTCGGCGGCACCGGCGGCCGGTGGCAGCTGGGCGAGCAGCTCCCGTGCTGCCGCTGTCTGCGCGCGGGCCTCGGCCAGCGCCGCCGTACGGCCGCCCGCCTCCTCGACCAGCGCGGCCGCCTCCGCGGTCCGGCCGGGGGAGTCCAGGAGTGCGGGCAGGTGACGGCCCGCGGGAGAGCCGAGCGCGGCCAGGACCGGGAAGGTCTTCTTCCGCTCCCGCAGATCGCCGCCCGCCGGCTTGCCGGTGACCGCCGGGTCGCCCCAGATGCCCAGCACGTCGTCCACCAGCTGGAAGGCGATGCCCAGATGCCGTCCGGCACGGTCCAGCGCGGCCACGGCCGGCTCGGGCGCCCCGCCGAGCCGCGCCCCCAGCGCTGCGGCGCAGCCCAGCAGCGCACCCGTCTTGTGCTCCGCCATCGCCCGGTACTCCTCGGGCGTCACCCGCTGCGGCCCGCTGAACGGGCGCGTGGCGAACAGCAGGTCGTCGGCCTGCCCGCGCACCAGATCGGCCAGGGCGGCGGAGAGCATCCGCACGGCACCGGTACCGCCCGGCGCGGCGGCCAGGGTCTCCACGGCCAGCGCGAACAGGGCGTCCCCGGCGAGGACCGCGGGACCCGTGCCGTACGCCTTCCACACCGCGGGGCGGCGGCGCCGGGTCGCATCGCCGTCCATGATGTCGTCGTGCAGCAGGGAGAAGGCGTGCACCAGCTCCACCGCGACCGCCGCCGGGACCCCGGCCCGCCCGTCGGCACCCGCCGTCTCCGCACCGAGCACCGCCAGCGCCTGCCGTACGCCCTTGCCGCCCGGCGCGGCGGCGGGCGCGCCGCCGACCTCGCACCAGCCGAAGGAGTACGCGGCCATCTCGGCCACCCACGGATGCAGCCGTCCCACCGCCTCCGCCAGCGCGGGGCGCACCAACTGCCGGCAGCGGTCGAGGACGTCGGGGGCCGAGGGCGGCGCCTGCACCGCCGAGGAGAGCGCGGTCACCGTACGACCTCCGCGGTCAGGCCGAACTCGCGCTGCGCCCGGGACACCATCTCCCGCGCGTGCCTGAGCCCGCTCCGCTCCAGCACCCGGGCCAGGTCGGTGAGTTCGGCCGCCGTCTCGGCACGGTCATGGCCGAGGCGGGCCAGCGACTTGGCGAGGCCCAGCCGGGCCAGCGCCTCGCCGCGCGGCTCGCTCATCGCGCGGAACTCCGCGAGCGCCTGCTGGTACAGGTCCCGGGCCTCGGAGTAGCGCCCGGCGCGGTAGAAGACGTTGCCGCGCATCTTGTGGTTGTAGGCGAGCGCGCTGGACAGGTTCATCGCCCGGCAGGTGGCCTCCGCCCGCGACAGCAGCTCCAGCGCCCGCTCCGTGTTCCCGTCGCGGACCGAGAGGACGTCGGCGAGTCCGCGCAGCGCCCAGGCGTGGCCGCGGTGGTCCTCGGCCCGCTCGGCTATCTCCGCCGCCTCTTCGAAGAGCGTGTACGCCCGGTCGTGGTCCCCGGTGTTGCGGTGGATCTGCGCGATGCCCTCCAGCGCCCACACCGTGTGCCGGGCCTCGCCGCGCCTGCGAGCCTCGGCCAGCAGCTGCTCGTGCAGCCTTCCGACCGCCTCGTAGTCGCCCTGGATGCGGCCGGTCTCCGCGAGGCCTGCCAGTGAGTAGCCGCGGACAACGATGTCGCCGCCCTGCTCGCCGAGTTCGGCCGCGAGTCCCAGCAGCCGCCATGCCAGCGGGAACGCGCCGCGCTGCCGGGCGAGGGTGCCGCCGCTCCACAGCGCCCACGCCATCGCGGCCGTGTCCCCGGCCGCCCGGGCGGCCCGGTAGCTCGCCTTCCAGGCCCGGTCGGCATCCCGCACCTGGCCGAGCCTCCGGTGCGCCTCGGCGACGGCGAGCCCGCAGCGGGCCACCTCGTCCAGGTGGCCGGACCGCTCGGCCTCACGCAGCCGCTCGGTGCCCTCGGTCAGGACGTCGACCAGCGAGGAGTTCACGGACAGGGTGGTCAGGGCGCCCTGGTACTCCGGGGCGAAAGCCTTGCCGTACATGCATGCCTTTCTATGCACGACGTGTATACATGATGTGTATAGTGCGCCGAAAACATGCCCTGACCCAGGGGGCCAGGGCTTGGTCTGTTGTCGGTCAAGACGCCGGTACGGCGCAGGGGGTTGCCTGTGAGGCGTAGATCACCTCACCGGGCGTCAGTGCTGCTGTGCCTTCTGCGGAGTCGCCTCGCTCGGCCGCACCACCACGAACCCCTCGCCCTGGAGCATCAGCTGCACGGCCTCTCCGGAACCGCCGCGCAGCATCGAGCCGATGGACTGGGAGCGGTGCAGGGAGGTCTGCAGATGCGCGGTCCAGCCGACCACCGCGTCCGTGTCCACGTACACCGGCTGCTGGGCCGAGACCGGTATGACCAGCGGGTTGCCCTCGCAGACCAGGCCGAGCCGGCCCTGTCCGGTGAACACGCTGTTGAACAGGCCGCCGCCCGCGATGCCCGAGCCCTTCACGGTCTTGATCTCGTACGACAGTGAGGCGTCGAAGCACAGCACGTTGCGGCCGTTGACGGTGAACTGGTCGCCCGGCTCCACCTCGACGATGAAACAGTTCTGCGCCTCGTGCGCGAACCACACCTCGCCCTGCCCGCGCACCGCCATCAGTGGCAGTCCCTCGCCCGTGACCGCACGCTTGAGCATGCCGCCCACGCCCTGGCCCTTGCGCTCGAACTGGAGGCCGCCGCGGTAGGCGATCATCGCGCCCTGGCGGGCGTACATCTCGCCGCTCACCGCGTACTTGATGCACTTGGCGTTCTCGACGGACATGCCCGGCTCTACGGCCGGCTGCACCACGTGCTGACTGGAAAAGAGGTCACCCTTCATGCGGGGCATGGTGTCCCGGAAGGTGTCGTTCCGCCAAGATCGCGGAACGTAGCCGTTCAGCCACCGAACAGCTGGGCCCAGTAGGTGCCCGCCCGGCCGCCGCCCGTGAAGCCGACGCCGATGTGGGTGAACTCCGGTTTGAGGATGTTGGCGCGGTGCCCCGGGCTGTTCATCCAGCCGTCCACCACCTCGGCGGGGGAGCGCTGTCCGCAGGCGATGTTCTCGCCGATGGTGCGCCGGCGTGAGCCCGCGGCGGCGGCCCGGTCCCAGGGCCGGCTGCCGTCCGGTGAGGTGTGTGCGTAGAAGTCGCGGGCCACCATGTCCGCGCAGTGCGCCTGTGCGGCCCGGGTGAGCGGCGGGTCGGCCGCCAGGGGCGGCAGTCCGGCCCGCGCCCGCTCGGCGTTGGTCAGCGCGACGACCTCGGCAGCCGTCCCGGACAGGTCGCCCGGTGAGAGAGGCCTGGCCCACAGCGCGGTCCAGTACCGGTCGCCCGCGTCGGTGCGGGCCAGGCCGACATGGGTGAAGGCCGGGCCGAGGAGCGTGTGCCTGGCCTCGCCGGTGCGCAGGCAGTAGGCGACGAACTCGGCCGGGGTACGCGGTCCGGAGACGAGGTGCTCGCCGACGGTGACGTACGCGTATCCGGCGGTACTGATGCGCTGATGGACCGACACGCCGTCCAGCCCCTCCGCCGCGAGCCGCCCCATGGCCGCCATCGCCGAGACGTGGGCGCGGGCGGCGGAGGCGAGGCGAGCGTCGAGTGACACCGGAGGCGAACCGGCCTGCGTGCGGGCGGAGTTGACCAGTCCGAGGAATCCGTCGGAATCCGGGGCAGGGGCCGGCTGCGGAGCGTCGTCGACGAGGTTCACCCCGAAGTCCCGGGCGAGCCCCGCCAGCCCGTCGGCGTACCCCTGCCCGATCGCCCGCAGCTTCCAGCCGGAACCCCGCTGATACAGCTCCGCGAGCAGCAGGACGGTCTCCTGCTCGGGGCGCGGCGGGGCGAATCGGGCCACCGGGCGGCCGGAGCGGTCGGTGACGTCCAGCCGGGGCGCGGGCAGTCGGCCGAGCGGCGTCCCCGGCTCGGCCGCGCTGACCACCACCGTGACCCGGGTGGCGCCGGGCCGCAGCCGTACCGGATCGACGGCGAGGGTGTCCTCGCGCAGTCGCACACCGGGCGCCTCCGGCTGGTTGTAGAACACGAAGTCGCCGTCGCCCCCGACCTTTCCGCCCCCGTCGGTGACGAGGGCGGACACATCGAAGGGCCCGGAGACCCGCAGCCGCAGCGCGCCGCCCGGCAGGGCCAGATTGCCCCCGGGAACCAGCTCGCTCATCACAGACCGGGAAACGCGCGACGGGGGCGGGGGAGTTCCCGGTCCGGAGCGGAGGAACCTCTCCCTACTCCTCCGTGTCCCGCACCACGACCGCCGGGCCGCGCAGTGCCTCCTTCTTGCCGCAGAACGCGGACTCCAGCGCACCGGCGAGCGTGCCGAGCACCTTCCCGTTGTTGGACGTGTTGGCGACAGCCGTGAGACTGCGCTTGCCGTCCTTCGTGGCGAAGGCATAGGTGTAGTACCCCTGCACCGTCCCCGTGTGGCCGTACACGGAGATCCCGCAGGACAGGTCACGGCGCCGGAGCCCGAGCCCGTACCACGTCGTGCTGTCGACCCGCGTGAACCGCTGCATCTCGGCGAGCTGTGCCTGGGACAGCAGCTTCCCGCCGAGCAGCGCCGAGTAGAAGGTGTTCAGGTCCCCGGCGCTGGAGATGACGGCGCCCGCGCTCTGCGCCCACGACACCGTCTGGGCCGTCGCGTCGACCAGCCCGGCACCGGGCGCGTCCGGGGTGAGGTAGCCGCGGGCGAACCGGCCCGGGATCGCGGTGTCGGGGTGGACGTAGAAGGTGTCCCTCAGCTTCAGCGGTTCGACGATGCGGTTCTCGTACGCGGTCTTCACGGAGTGCCCGGTGAGCTTCTCGATGAGCAGGCCCGCGACGACGAAGTTCGTGTTGGAGTAGGAGTAGGCGGCGCCGGGCACGTTGGTGCGGGGCTTGTCCAGGGAGAGCTTCACCAACTGCCGGTAGGTGAAGACCTTGTTCCGCACCGCCTCGAAGCCGGACACGGTGTCGGCGAACATGTCGTCGGTGTAGTCGTACAGGCCGCTGCGGTGGCTCAGCACGTGCCGTACCGTGATGCGGTCGTCGGGCAGCAGCCCGGGCAGATAGCGGTTGACCGGCGCGTCCAGGTCCAGCCGGTGCTCGTCGGCCAGTTGCAGCAGGACGACGGTCGAGAAGGATTTGGTGACGCTGCCGACGCGGAAGCGGTCGTCGGTGCTGATGCCCTGCCGCGTGGTGCGGTCGGCGACGCCCCGGGTCACCCGGTACGTCCTGCCGTTGTCGTCGACGCGGGCCAGCGCGCCGGGCGCGCCCTGTGCCACCGCGGAGCGAAGCACCGCGTCCAGGCCCGTCGTGTCGGGCGCCGGCAGTGCCGCCGGCGCGGGATCCGCCGCTCCCGTCGCTGCCTGCGCCGGTACCGCGATCAGCGACAGCACGATCGCCCCGAGGACCGCACCCCTGCTCACCGTTGCTGAGACCATCCGGCTCTCACTCCCGTCCCTGCCGTTTGATGCGACATCGATCACATTCCGGCCTGGAACCTAGGGGATTGAGGCAACGTCTCCACAGTCGACACACAGTTGGTCATTCAGTGATCACTCTGTGGCGCACATTCGTAAAGGATTGTCATAGAAAACCGCGAAATGGATCATTCCGTCTTTACGTGCGCATGACTCGTCCGCGAAGGTTGGCCCTCGGGGCCCGACCAGCCCCCATGGCGCCCAACGGGGCCATGTATCAAGGCGGTTGGTGATCCCGGCCGCCTTCGAACGAAGGAACCCTGATCAGATTGCGTAGACCGCACATACGCAGCGTGGCGGTCGCCGTCGCGGTGACGACGGCTGCCACGGGCCTGGCCGGTACGGCCTTCGCGGGTCCCTCCACGGGGGTGGAGCGGTCCGCCGCTTCCACCGCCTCGACGGCCACGGTGGTGGTGGAGGCGGCGCGCACCGCGGCCTTCGCCCACACCGCGGCGACGGGCGTCTCGCAGGGCGACGAACTCCACGCCCAAGACGTGATGATCGACCCCGAGGGTGCGCGTCACGTCCGATTCGTCCGCACCCACAACGGAATGCCGGTGCTCGGTGGCGACCTCATCGTCCACCTGAACCGGCAGCTGGCCTACGCGGGTGTGACCCGTGCGGCCGACCACTCCGTCAAGCCCGCCGCCACCGAGGCCAAGCTGACTGCCGACCAGGCCGCGGCGAAGGCCGCCCAGGCCGCCAAGGGCGACGCGGGTGACGCCGAGCTGGTGGTGGACGCCCGCGGCGGTGCCTCCGCCCTCGCCTACCAGGTGTCGGTGACCGACAGCAGCTCCGCCGACGGCGGTTCCCGCACGGTCGTCATCGACGCCGTCACCGGCAAGGTGCGCAGCAACACGCCCGACGCGGACCAGTTCCTGTCGCCGAAGCTGCGCGACACGCTGGAGAAGCGCGGCGAGACCGCCGCCCCGGCCACCGGCATCGGCTCCGGCTCCGACGCCTCCGCCGGCCTGCTCGGCTCGGGCGTCTCCGGCGTGACGCGCTACCCGGCGCCCGCGAAGGGCACCGGCAAGACCCTCTTCGTGGGCAACGTCGGCCTCAGCACCACGGCGACCTCGCGCGGCCACTACCAGCTCAAAGACCCGTACCGGTACGGCACCGAGACGCGGGACGCCAAGGGCTCGGACACGGAGAAGTTCAGCGCGGGCGCGAAGTTCACCAACACCACCAACGTGTGGGGCAACGGCAAGACCACCAGCCGTGCCAGTGCCGCCGCGGACGCCCAGTACGGCATCACCAAGACGCTGGACTTCTACAAGAGCGCCTTCGGCCGCAAGGGCATAGCCAACAACAGCAAGGCCGCCCAGGCCATGGTCCACTGGGGCAAGAAGGTCGGCAACGCCTTCTGGGACCCGACCTGCAACTGCATGCTGTACGGCGACGGCGACGGCCAGGTCTTCAAGAAGCCGCTCGTCGTCCTCGACGTCACCGGTCACGAACTGACCCACGGCGTGGTGGAGGCGACCGCGAAGCTGGAGCCGACCTTCGTCGACACCCGCGGCAACCAGTACGGCGAGCCCGGCTCGCTGAACGAGTCGCTCGCGGACATCTTCGGCTCCAACGTGGAGTTCTACGCCAAGAACACCAAGGACACCGCGGACTACCTGATCGGCGAGAAGCTGGGCCTGGACCAGAAGTTCCTGCGCCGCCTCGACCACCCCTCGCTCGACAAGCTCGAGGGCACGATCGACTACTGGTCGCCGGACACGTACTACACCGAGGTGCACGCCGGGTCCGGTGTCTCCTCGCACGCCTACTACCTCCTCGCGGAGGGCAGCGGCAAGAAGAAGATCGGCACGGTCACCTACGACTCGCCGACCTACAACGGTGCCACGGTCAAGGGCATCGGCCGCACCAAGGCCACGGCCATCTTCTACCGTGCGCTGACCCGCTACATGGTCTCCACCACCGACTTCCACGACGCGCGCGTCGCGACGCTGAAGGCGGCCAAGGACCTGTACGGCGCGAACAGCACCGAGTACAAGACGGTGGACAAGGCGTGGGCCGCGGTCAATGTGACCGCCGCCAACACGCCGGCCGCCCGTCACTGACGGTCGGCAGCGCACACCAGCACCACCGGATGCCCCGCCTCGCGCGGGGCATCCGCATGTCCGGCTCCGGCCCCCGGGGCCGGAACGGCAGATCGCCTCCGGGCGGGAACCGCAGGTCGGCAACTGCCCCCGCAGCAACCGCTGTTTCTTTTATTGACAGCGGAAAATAATGGCCATAGGTTCCCGGCCATGCGCTCGACCCCCGCCGCCGAGACGTTCCCGGCCCACACGCCGGCCGCCTCGCAGGTCTTCACGACGGTCCTCTCCCACGGCCCGCTCACCCGCCTCGACGCGGGCCGCCGGGCCGGACTGTCCCCGGCCGCCGTCACCAAGGCCGTCCGCCCCCTGCTGGAGGCCGGCTACCTGGTGGAGGGCGCCGACGAGGAGGCCCGCCCCGCCCTCGGCCGGCCCGCCAACCTGGTCCGGGTCAACGGTGAACGGGCGCTGTTCATCGGCGTGAAGGCGACCGGCGGCGAGCTGATCGCCGTCCTGACCGACCTGTGCTGCCGCATCCGCCTCGCCCGGCGCGTCCCCCTGCCGGACCGGTCGCCCCACAAGGTGCTGGCCTCGACCGCCGTGCTCGTGCAGGAACTCCTCGGCCACGCCGCAGAGTCGGGCGCCCCCGTCCTCGGCCTCGGCATCGCCGTCTCCGGCGACGTCGACCGCGCCGAGGGCGTGGTGCGCTACTCGCCCTTCCTGGAGTGGCGGGACGTACCGCTCGCCGAACTCGCCGCATCGGCCTGCGGGTTGCCGGCGATCGTCGACAATGACGTGCGCGCGCTGACCGTCGCCGAGCAGTGGTTCGGCGCCGGAGCCGGCCTCAACGACTTCGCCGTGGTGACCGTGGGCGCCGGCATCGGCTGCGGACTCGTGGTCCACGGGCAGGTGGTCGCCGGCGCACACGGCGTGGCGGGCGAGATCGGCCATGTCGTCGTCGACCCGGCAGGACCGCCCTGCCACTGCGGCAACCGCGGCTGTGTCGAGGCGATCGCCGGGGACGCCGCGATCGTCGCCCGCCTCCGCGAGGTGACCGGCCGTCACATCACCGGCAGCGTCGAGGCGGTGGACCTCGCCCACCGGGGCGTCCCCGGGGCCCGCGAGGTCTACGCACGGGCGGGGGAGGCCATCGGCCGGGGCATCGCCACCGTGGCCAACCTGCTCGGACCCGAGCGCGTGATCATCTCCGGCGAGGGCCTGGCCGCCTACGACCTCTTCGCCGAACACATCCGCGACGCCTTCACCGCGGCCGCCTTCGGCTCCGCCGCGCAGTGCGACGTACAGACCCGCCCGCTCCCCTTCGAGGAGTGGGCCCGCGGCGCAGCCGCCACCGCGATCCAGTCCTTCATCACCTCGACTCCCCCCAGTGGAAAAGGCTGAGCCGCCCCGACCCGAACCCACCAGGAGGTACGACCCATGTGGTCACCCTCGTACTCCGTCCTGCCCGCACACGGGCTCAGAGCCGCCGTCGTCCTGGCCCTCACCGCGGGCATGACCACCCTCGCTCCGGCCGCCGCACACGCCGACGCCCCGTCGGCCCCGGCCGCCAAGCCGTACATGGGCTGGTCGAGCTGGAGCATGCAGTCGTCCAAGTACCCGGGCCTCAACCCCGACGGCGACTACAGCTACCTCACCGAGGCCAACGTCCTGAAGCAGACCGACGCCCTGGCCGCCAAGCTGAAGAAGTACGGCTACACCTACGTCAACATCGACGCGGGCTGGTGGCGGGACAACACCTGGAAGCCCGAGTTCGACGCGTACGCCCGCCAGAAGCCCGACCCGGCCCGCTTCCCGCACGGGATGAAGTCGGTCGCCGACCACATCCACGCCAAGGGCCTCAAGGCCGGTATCTACCTGCCCGTCGGCCTGGAGAAGGAGGCCTACGGCGACGGCAGGGTGCCGATCTGGCACGCCGACGGATGCACCACCGCCGACATCGTCTACGGCGACCTGCGCACCACCAACGGCTGGGACAGCGCCTACAAGCTCGACTTCTCCGAGCCGTGCACCCAGAAGTACGTCGACTCCCAGGCCCGGTCGCTCGCCGACTGGGGCTATGACTTCCTCAAGCTCGACGGCGTCGGCCCCGGCTCCTTCAAGAGCGGCGACAACTACGACAACGTTGCCGACGTGGCCGCCTGGCAGAAGGCGATCGCCGCCACCGGCCGGCCCATCCACCTGGAGATCTCCTGGTCCCTGGACATCGGGCACGCCGCCGACTGGAAGAAGTACTCCAACGGCTGGCGCGTCGACACCGATGTCGAGTGCTACTGCAACACCCTCGTCAGCTGGGAGAACTCCGTCGACGACCGTTTCGACGACACGCCCGGCTGGACGAAGCACGCCGGACCCGGCGGCTGGAACGACCTCGACTCCCTCGACGTCGGCCACGGCGCCATGGACGGCCTCACCAAGGCCGAACGGCAGACCTACGCCACACTGTGGGCCATCGCCAAGTCCCCGCTGTACACCGGCGACGACCTGACCAAGCTCGACGGCTACGGCCTCTCCCTGCTGACGAACAAGGAGGTCATCGCCGTCGACCAGGGCGACACGCCGCCCGCCCGCCCGGTCACCCCGTCCGACCCGCAGCAGGTGTGGGCCGCGAAGAACCCCGACGGCAGCTACACCGTCGCCCTGTTCAACCTCGCCGACGCCCCCTCCGCCGTCACCGCCGACTTCTCCACCCTCGGCTTCACCGGCAAGGCGGCCGTCCGCGACCTGTGGAACCACGAGAACCTCGGCTCCGCCACCAACAGGATCACCGAAGCGCTGCCCGCACACGGCTCCCGCCTGTTCACCGTCACCCCGCGCGGCAGCGCCCTGCGCACCACCGGCTACGAGGCCGAGTCCGCGGGCAACACCCTCAGCGGCAACGCCTCCGTCGCCGACTGCTCCGCCTGCTCCGGCGGCAAGAAGGTCGGCAACCTCTACCTGGGCGGCGAGCTCCGCATCGACGACGTCGTCGTCGCCGAGGCCGGCACCTACCTGGTGAGGGTCGCCTACGTCAGCGGTGACGCCCGCTCGGTCGACGTCTCCGCCAACTCGGGCGGCAGCACGAGCCACAAGTTCCCCTCCACCGGGGACTGGGGAAGCGTGGAGACCGTCAGCGTCCCCGTGACGCTGCGGGCCGGCACCAACTCGATCACCTTCGACAGCGGTTCGGGCTACGCACCGGACATAGACCGCATCGACGTCCCCACCGCCCCCCGCCGGTGATCGGAGCCGACATGGAGACCCCACCCAGCAGACGCGGCTTTCTCACCGTTGCCGCCGCCACCGGAGCCCTCGCCGCACTGCCCGCCTTCACCGCCACCGCCGCACCCCGGCGGCCCACCGAAGCTCCCGCGCCCGACCCCCGCCACCAGCTGTGGTGGCGGGCCCCGGCCGACGAGCACTCGATGATCGAGCGGGGCCTGCCCGTCGGCAACGGCCGGCTCGGCGCCCTCGCAAGCAACGACCCGGGCCGTGAACTCCTCCTGGTCACCGACGCCACGATGTGGACCGGCGGCCCGAACGACACCCTCGACTCCGACGGACAGTTCCCCTACGGCCGCGCCGACTTCGGCTCCCTCACCCTCCTCGCCCGCCTCACCGTGGACCTCCCCGACCACGACCTGGGCGCCGTCACCGGCTACCGCCGCACCCTCGATCTCGCCCAGGGCGTGGTGACGACGTCGTACGTCCGCTCCGGAGTGACGTACCAGAGGCAGCTGTTCGCGAGCCGCCCCGACGACGCGATCGTCCTGCACTTCACGCAGCAGGGCGGCGGACGCCACACCGGAACCGTCACCCTCGAAGGCACACACGGCGAGAAGAACACGAGCGCCACCTCCTTCGCCGGCACCTTCGCCAACGGGGTGAGGTACGGAGCCGCGATCACGGCGTACGGCAGCGGTGGCACCGTGCGGGTCACCGGCACACATGTCAGCTTCTCGAACTGCAGGGAGCTGACCGTGGTGGTCAGCGGCGGCACCGACTACGCGCCCGACGCCGCTGCCCACTACCGCGACCCCTCCCTCGACCCCGAGGCACTCGCCCGCGCCAAGGTCCGTGCTGCCGCCGGCCACGCGGCGGACACCCTCCTGCGCACCCACGTGGCCGACCACCAGGCGCTGTACGAACGGTTCGACATCCGCCTCGGCACCTCGACCGCCCAGCAGCGCGCCCTGGACACCTGGGAACGGATCAGCGCCCGTGCCCTGGACGACGCACCGGACCCCGAACTCGAAGCCGCCTACCTCCAGTTCGGCCGCTACCTGATGATCTCCGGCTCCCGCGGCAGCCTCCCGATGGGCCTCCAGGGACTGTGGCTCGACGGAAACGACCCGGACTGGATGGGCGACTACCACACCGACATCAACATCCAGATGAACTACTGGTTGGCCGACCGGGTCGGCCTGCCGTCCTGCTTCGACGCGTTCACCGACTACTGCGTGGCCCAGCTTCCCTCCTGGACCGACCTCACCAGGAGACTCTTCGACGACCCCCGCAACCGCTACCGCAACTCCAGCGGGAAGAACGCCGGCTGGACCGTCGCCATCTCCACCAACCCCTTCGGCGGAGGCGGCTGGTGGTGGCACCCGGCGGGCAATGCCTGGCTGTGCAACTCCCTCTGGGAGCACTACGAGTTCACGGCGTCGCGTGCCCACCTGAAGAAGATCTACCCGCTCCTCAAGGGCGCCTGCGAGTTCTGGGAGGCGCGGCTGCTCACCCACACCCTGCCGGACAGCGGCCGGGAGGTCCTCATAGCCGACAGCGACTGGTCACCGGAACAGGGCCCGCTCGACGCCAAGGGCATCACCTACGCCCAGGAACTCATCTGGGCGCTCTTCGGCAACTACCGCACCGCGGCCGCCGAGCTGGGCCGGGACGCCGACCACGCCCGCACCATCGGCACCCTTCGCGACCGCCTCTACCTCCCGGCCGTGAGCCCGAAGACGGGCCGGCTGGAGGAGTGGATGTCCCCCGACGACCTCGGCGAGACCACCCACCGGCATCTGTCCCCGCTCATCGGGCTCTTCCCGGGCGACCGCATCCGGCCCGACGGCTCGACCCCCGCCGCCCTCGTCGACGGAGCCACCGCGCTGCTCACCGCCCGCGGCATGAACAGCTTCGGCTGGGCCAACGCCTGGCGCGCCCTGTGCTGGGCCCGGCTGAAGGACGCCGGCAAGGCCTACCAGCTGATCGTCAACAACCTCCGCCCGTCGAGCGGTGGCAGCAACGGCACCGCCCCCAACCTCTTCGACATCTACGAGGTCGACAAGGGCCGGGGCATCTTCCAGATCGACGCCAACTTCGGCACCCCGGCCGCGGTGGCGGAGATGCTGCTGTACTCCCGCCCCGGCCACCTGGAACTGCTGCCCGCGCTGCCGGACGCCTGGGCCGACTCCGGTTCGCTCACCGGCGCCGGGGCCCGTGGCGGCTTCGTCGTCGACCTGCGCTGGCAGGACGGGAAACCCACCGAGGTGCGGATCCGCAGCGTCGGCGGCACCATGACCTCCGTGGGGTACGCAGGCACGTCCCGGACGGTCCGCCTCAAGCCGGGCGAGTCCGTCACGCTCAAGGACCTCGCCCGGTGACCGGCCGGCTCGGGCGCGTCTGCCGGACCGCCGCCGTCCTGCTGGCGGCCGTCGCCTGCCCGTCCGTACCCGCCCATGCCGCCGCCCGCCCACCCGCGGCCACCGGCCCGGCCTCCGGAGTCGTCACCTGGGCGGCCAGTGCCGACCGCCTGGGCGAGGGCAGCGCCGACCGCGGCTACCGGCTCGTCGTGCACACCAGCGTCGGCGGCAGTGACCTGCGGGTCCGCCTGTCCAACGCCTTCGGTGACCGCCCGCTGACCCTGGACGGCGTGTACGCCGGCCTGCAGAGCCAGGGGGCTGCACTGAAACCCGGCACCAACCGACGGCTGACCTTCGGCGGATCCCGCACGGTCACCGTTCCGGCAGGCGCCGTCGTGTGGAGCGACCCGCTGCCCGGAACGCTCCCCGCCGCGGTCAACCTGCTCGTCAGCCTCCACACCCCGGACGCGGCGGGCCCGGCCACCGGTCACGGGATGGCGATGCAGACGTCCTACCTCGCCCAGGGCGATCACACCGCCGAGGACTCGGCGGCCGACTGGACGCAGCCGACCGGCTCCTGGTGGTACCTCGACGCCGTCTCCGTACGCCCGCCCGGCACCGCCACCGGTGCCGTGGTGGCCCTCGGCGACTCCATCACCGACGGCTGGCAGTCCACCACCGACCTCAACCGTCGCTGGCCCGACTACCTGGCCCGGCGCCTGAGCACGGCCGCCACGACCGTCAAGGGCGTCGCCAACGAGGGGATCTCCGGCAACCAGGTGCTCGCCGACGGCGCCGGGCAGAGCGCCCTCAACCGGCTGGACCGGGACGTCCTCGCCCAGCCCGGCGTGCGCACCGTCCTCCTCTTCGAGGGGGTGAACGACCTCAAGGCACATACCGGGGTCACCGTGACGGACCTGATCGCCGGATACCGGGACATCGTCCGGCGGGCACACGAGGCCGGGACCTGCGTGGTCGCCGCGACCGTCGGACCGTTCAAGGGCTGGTCCGAGTGGGACCCGGCCGCCGAGGCCGTACGCCAGGGTGTCAACCGGTTCATCCGCACCAGCGGGGAGTTCGACGCGGTCACCGACTTCGACCGCACCTTGCGCAATCCCTACGACCCCGAACGGATCCTGCCCTTCTTCGACAACGGCGACCATCTGCACCCCAACGACAAGGGAATGCAGGCCATGGCCGACGGCGTCGACCTGGGCGGCCTCTCCTGCACCCGCTGACGCGCCGGAGCCGGCCGGGTCACCCCGACCCGGCCGGCTCCGTCGTGATCAGCGCAGCGTCTCGGCCCAGTTGGCCGGTACCCGCCCCGCCGGGCCCGGTGTCGGCTGGTCGGCGGGATGGCTGACCGGGGGCGCGAGTTCGGGCCCGGATTCGTACAGCTCGTTCGCGTCGTAGTTCCAGAACCAGACCTCACCCGGCTCGAAGCTGCACATCACCGGATGACCCGTGTCCCGGTAGTGCGCGGTCGCGTGCTTGGCGGGGGAGTCGTCGCAGCAGCCGATGTGCCCGCAGGCCGCACACCGGCGCAGGTGGAACCACCAGCCGCCGGCCTCGTCGCACTCCACGCACCCGGTACCGCTCGGCACAACGCTCGGGTCGATCGCGGTCTCGCCGCTCATGCTGCCTCCTCAGGCGTCGTCAGGGCGGATGCCTCGTCCGGTGTCTCTGCGGTCAGCGGCAGCAATACCTGGAAACGGGTGTCGCCGGGCACCGACTCGACCTGCAGGGTGCCGTGGTGCTTGTTCACGACGATCCGCCAGGAGATGTCCAGACCGAGACCGGTGCCCTCGCCGACCGGCTTGGTGGTGAAGAACGGATCGAAGATACGGCTCCTGATCTCCGGCGGGATCCCGGGTCCGGTGTCCCGGAACTCCACCAGCAACCGCTCGTGGTCCAGCGCGGTCCGCACGGTCAGCGTGCCTTCCCCGCTCGCGCTGTTGATCGCGGACACCGCGTTGTCGATGAGGTTGGTCCACACCTGGTTCAGCTCCGCCGGGTAGCCGGGGATCTGGGGCAGCGTGCGGTCGTACTCCTTGACGACCTTGATGCGCGGGCCGGTCTTGGCGGAGAGCATCAGCAGCGTGCTGTCGAGGAGTTCGTGCACGTCCACCACCCGGTAGGGAGCCCGGTCCAGCTGCGAGTACTGCTTGGCCGCGTCGACGAGGTGCGAGATACGGGTGGTGGAGTCCTCGATCTCGTTCATCAACAGCTCGGTCTCGATCGTGTAGTTGAGCCAGCCGACCGCCCCCGGCAGGATCTCCTCGCCCACGGCCGCCGCGACCTGCTCCAGCCAGTCGGTGTCGAGCCCGGCCTGCACGAATGTGGGCGCCAGCTGCCAGCCGTAGTCGATGCCGTGGTCCTCCAGCCAGTCCGTCAGCGTGTCCTCCCGGTCGGAGGCCTCCAGCGGGCTGAGCACCGGCGCCTTGGCGACCCGCTCGGCGGTGCGCTCCTGGATCTCGATCAGGCTCGCCAACTGCTCCCGGGAGAACGGGCCCTCCGCGATCACGGCGAGCTTGTGGCGCATCTTCGCGATCCGCTCCCGCAGGGTCGAGGTGGCCCGCACGGCGGCCGCCGCCGGGTTGTTCAGCTCATGCGTGAGTCCGGCGGACAGCGAGCCGAGCGCCAACAGCCGCTCCCGCTGCCCGACGGCGGCCTGGGTGCTCTTCGCGCCGAAGAAGAGGCCCTCCAGCAGGTGCACGGCCATCGGGAACCACTCGCGCATGACGGCCGCGAACGTGTCCGCCGGCAGCACGAAGAACCGCGTCGGCTCCGTCACCCGCATCGAGTTGTTGTACACCTGCTGCAGCCGGTCCCCGAGGTACGACTGCATGGCGCCCGCGTACGCCCCGCGCTGCGAGGTCCGGATGACCTCCACGTCGTCGCCGCCGACCCGCCGCGAGAGCACGACCGTCCCCTCGATCATCGAGTAGAAGCAGGTGGCGGGGTCACCCTCGGCGTACACCGGGCCGGGCTCGAACAGCTCGACCCGCCCCTCGCTGCACAGCCGCCCCAGCTGCTCGGGCGTCAGCTTCTCGAAGAGGAACAGGGAGCTGATCTCCCTGGGACTGCACGGCATCAACTGCCCGCTCATGACTGCTCCAGATATCGGTGGACGAGCATGACGGCCATGGCTCCCTCTCCGACGGCGGACGCGACACGCTTGGCGGACTCGGCGCGCGCGTCGCCCGCCACGAACACGCCGGGAATGCTGGTCTCCAGGTGGTACGGCGGCCGGTCCAGCTCCCAGCCCGCAGGAGGCCGCCCGTCGGGGGTCAGATCGGGTCCGGCCAGGATGAAACCGCGCTCGTCGCGCAGCACCGTCCGGCCCAGCCAGTCGGTCAGCGGAGCCGCGCCGATGAACACGAACATCCACTGGGCGTCGACCTGTTCGCTCTCGCCGGTCGCCACATGACGCAGCGTCAGCTGCTCCAGGCGCTCGGTGCCGTGCGCGGCGTCGACCACCGTGCGGCTGCGCACCGAGATGTTCGCGGCGTCGTTGATCTGCTGGATCAGGTAGTACGACATCGACGCCGACAGGTCGGCGCCGCGCACCAGCAGCGTCACCGACTTGGCGAACCTGGACAGGTACATCGCCGCCTGGCCCGCCGAGTTGGCACCGCCGACGATGTACACGTCGTGTCCCTGGCAGGAGGTCGCCTCGGTCAGCGCCGAACCGTAGAACACCCCGCAACCGGTCAGGTCGGTGCAGCCCTGGGCCTCCAGCTGCCGGTACTGCACGCCCGTCGCCAGGATGATGCTGTGCGCCCCGATCGCCGAGCCGTCCGCGAACCGTACGATGCGCGCCGCGCCGTTGATCTCCAGCCCCGTCACCTCGCGTGCGGTCAGGATCTCCGCACCGAACTTGGCGGCCTGCCGCCGCGCCCGGTCGGTGAGCTGGGCACCGGAGACGCCGTCCGGGAAGCCGAGGTAGTTCTCGATCCGGGAGCTCTGCCCGGCCTGCCCACCGGTCGCCGACCGCTCCACCAGCACGGTCCTGAGCCCCTCCGAGGCTCCGTACACGGCCGCGCCGAGCCCCGCCGGACCGCCGCCGATCACGATGAGGTCGTAGAAGTCGGCCGTCGGCATGGTCGCCAGACCCACCCGTGCGGCCAGCTCGGGTGCCTCGGGCTCGACCAGGGCCGTGCCGTCCGGGGTGATCACCAGCGGCAGCCGCTGCCCGTCCTGCCCGGCCGCGGCCAGCAGCCGCTGTCCCTCCGGCTCCTCCACCGAGTACCAGCGGTAGGGCACCTGGTTGCGGGCCAGGAACTCCCGCACGTCGGACGACCGCGACGACCACCGGTGGCCCACCACCTTGGTGGTTGCCACGCACTTGTAGGCACTGCCGCGCCATGCCTCCAGGAGGTCGTCCAGCACCGGATAGAGCTTCTCCTCCGGCGGGTCCCACGGCTTGAGCAGATAGTGATCGAGATCGACGACGTTGATCGCGTCGATGGCCGCGCTGGTGTCCGCGTACGCCGTGAGCAGCACGCGCCGCGCCCCCGGATACACGTCCAGGGCCTGTTCCAGGAACTCGATGCCGTTCATCTGCGGCATCCGGTAGTCGGCGAGGATCACCGCCACCAGGTCACCGCGCAGTTTCAGCTCCCGCAGCGCCTCCAGCGCGGACTCCCCGGACTCGGCGCGCACGATCCGGTACGACTCGCCGTAGCGCCGCCTGAGGTCACGGGCCACGGCACGGGAGACCCCCGGATCGTCGTCCACCGTCAGGATGACGGTCCGCGCTGCGTCGGCGGCCTGTGCCATGCCTCTCCCACCCCGAGCGATCGAATCCACGGGACGGTGGACCATCTGGAGTGCAGTCCACCGCACCGGTTCCCGCCCATCGTATGTTCGATCGTCCGGCTTCGCCCCGGGATACGTCCCGTTCCAGAGCTGTGACCGCCGCGTGGTGAAGACTGGCCCCGCGGACGCGGACGACGAGGAGGCCCACACATGGCACGCCCGATCACGGCAGGGGTGGACGGTACCCAGGCGAGCCTGGCCGCGCTGGACTGGGCGGGTCGGGAGGCCGTACGCCGGGGACTGCCGCTGCGTGTGGTGCACGTGTGGCGCTTCCACGAGGCCCTGGAGTCGGCCGACCGGGACACGCAGCACGGCTGGGTGTCGGCCGGGGCGGCGGAGGCCGTGCGTGCCGTCTCCGCCCGGCACCCGGAGCTTCGGGTGAGCGTGGACGTGGTCGAGGCCGGGGCCGTCGAGGCGCTGGTCACCGCGGCTGCGGAGGCCGAGATGCTGGTGCTCGGCTCGCGCGGGCACGGCGCCGTGGTCGGGTTCCTGGTGGGTTCCGTCGGCCAGCAGGTGATCGCGGAGACGACCCGGCCCGTGGTGCTGGTGCGGGCCGGGGACCGGCCGGCAGCGGAAGCGGCGGGCCGGGACGTCGTCGTCGGCCAGCAGGGCGGTCCGCAGGACAGCGCGGCCGCCCTGCGGTTCGCGTTCGAGACGGCGGCCGCCCGCGGCGCCGCCGTCCGGGCCGTGCGGGCCTGGACGCTGCCGCCGGTCTTCGCCTACAGCCCGGGCTCGCTGAAGCTCCTGGACGACGCCGGCGGGCTGGAGCCGTTCGAGAAGAAGGCCCTCGCCGAGGCGCTGCAGCCGTGGCGGGAACGCTTCCCGCAGGTGCCCGTGGCCGAGCACGTGGAGCTGGGCAGCGCGGGGCAGGTGCTGCTCGAGACGGCCGTGCGGGCGCAGCTGATGGTCGTCGGGCGGCGCGCCCACCGCACAGCCGTGGGCGCCCGCATCGGGTCGGTCGCGCACGGCGTACTGCACCACGCCGAGTGCCCGGTGGCGGTCGTCCCGCACGAGTGACTACTCGGGCGCGGTCGGCTCCAGGGTCGCGCGGGCCCTGGGCAGGACGTTGCTGAGGTAGTCCTCGACCGCGGTGCCCAGACCTATGTCGTGCTGGGCCCGCTCGGACAGGTACCAGCGGTGTTCGAGCAGTTCGTGGTAGATCTCGGCCGGATCCATGGTGCCGCGCAGCTCCAGCGGGACCGCGCGGACGGTGGGCCGGAACACGTCCCGCACCCAGCGGTGGGCGAGCACCTCGGGGCGGGCGGCGAGGGGGTCGCCGGGCGCGTAGTCGTCCTGGGTGGCCATCCAGCTCTCCAGGTCGTTGAGCAGCCGGCGGGCCTGGTTCTCCTCGGTGTCCAGGCCGGTCAGCCGCAGCAGCTGGCGCTGGTGGTGCCCGGCGTCGACGACCTTGGGCACGAAGGTGACCGTGTCGCCGCCCGCGGAGTGTTCGATCTGCATCTCGGCCACGTCGAAGCCGAGGTCGTTGAGCCGGCGTATCCGGCGTTCTATGTAGTGGTACTTGCCCGCCGGATACACCGAGGTGCGGGTCAGCTCCTGCCACAGGCCGTCGTAGCGGGTGCAGATCTCGTGGCCGAACGCCACGGGGTCGACGGCCGGGTGGAGCGCGCCGGACGCCTCCAGGTCCAGCAGTTCGCCGCTGATGTTCACACGGGCCAGGTCGAGGTCGTACTCCCGCTGCCCGGGGCTGAGCCGCGGATGCAGCTCGCCGGTCTCGGCGTCGACCAGGTACGCGGCGTAGGCGCCCGCGTCCCGCCGGAACAGCGTGTTGGACAGCGAGCAGTCGCCCCAGGCGAACCCGGCCAGGTGCAGCCGCACCAGCAGCACCGCGAGGGCGTCCATCAGCCGGTGCATGGTCGCCGGGCGCATGGTCGTCTCGAACATCGAGCGGTACGGCATCGAGCCGCGCAGATGCCGGGTGACCAGCACCGGCTCCAGCGGGGCACCGGTGGTGTCGGTGCGGCCGGTGAGCACCGCGAGGGGATCGACGGCGGGGATGCCCAGCCGGTCCAGGTCGCGCAGCAGCTGGTACTCGCGCAGCGCAGGCCGTTCGGCCAGCTCCTTGACGGCGATCACCTCGTCGCCGGCCTGCGCGTAGCGCACGACGTGCCGGGAGATGCCCCGGGGGAGCGGCACCAGGTACTCCTCGGGCCACTCCTCCAGGGGTACGTCCCAGGGCAGTTCGAGCAGGAGCGCGGGGTGCTCCGGGTTCGTGGCGCTGATCTGCAAGGCCATGGGGCGAACCCTAAGGCCAGGGCGGGCGTTGCCGGTATCCCGTCCACGAGCGCATCCGGAACGGGCCGTTCACTGCACGCCCTGCGGCCGGAACTGGATGCTGATGCGCGGTCCCGTCGCGCGAGCGGTCTTGGGGACGCAGTGCTCCCAGGTGCGCTGGCAGGAGCCGCCCATGACGATGAGGTCGCCGTGCCCGAGCGGTCGCCGGACCGTCGTGCCGCCGCCTCCCGCCGGCCGCAGCAACAGGTCCCGGGGCGCGCCGACGGAGAGGATCGCGACCATCGTGTCCTCGCGGGCGCCCCGCCCGATCCGGTCGCCGTGCCAGGCGACGCTGTCCCGGCCGTCGCGGTAGAAGCACAGGCCGGCGGTGGTGAACGGCTCGCCCAGCTCCTCGGCGTAGTGCGCGGACAGGGTCGCTCTGGCCTCGTCCAGCACGGGGTGCGGCAGCGGGTCGTGCGCCGCGTAGAAGGCGAGCAGGCGCGGTACGGCCACCACGTTGTCGTACATCTTGCGGCGCTCGGCCCGCCACGGGATCTCGGCCGCCAGCCGTTCGAACAGGGTGTCGGCGCCGCTCAGCCAGCCCGGCAGCACGTCGATCCAGGCGCCGCGGCCCAGTCCGGTCCGGCGCAGTCCGTGGAGGGAACCGAGGCGCAGCTCGTCGGTCTGGTCGAACAGGGAGCCCTGGAGGTGCGTGGACATGGAGCCAGCGTACCCCTTAATCGAATATGTGTTCCCTTTTTGTGTGTGGGAGAGGCTGAGGAGAGGCGGCCCTTTCGATACAGCGGTGTATCGGATACATTCCCGTATCGAACGGAGGTCTGACGATGGCGGAGGAGACGGCCCGGCGCGTCACCCGGCGGCGGGCCCGGACGCGGGCCAACCTGCTCGACGCCGCCTTCGCGGTGTTCGCCGCCAAGGGCTTCGGCCGCGTGTCCATCGAGGAGGTCTGCGAGGCCGCCGGCTACAGCCGCGGCGCCTTCTACTCCAACTTCGCCACCCTGGACGAGCTGTTCTTCGCCCTGTACCAGGAGCGCGCCGACCTCATCGCCTCCCAGGTGGCCGACGCCCTCGCCCAGGACGGGCCGGACCTCGACGTGCCCGCCTCCGTGGACCGGGTCACCGAGGTCCTGCTGCTCGACGTGGACTGGCTGCTGGTGAAGACCGACTTCCTGGTGCACGCGGCCCGCGAGCCGGCCGTCGCACAGGCCCTTCTCGACCACCGCACCCGGCTCCGGGAGGCCATCGCCGACCGGCTCTTCCGGGTCCGGGGCCACACCGAACTGCCCCTCGTGCTCGGCGACGTCGACGGCGCCGCCCGCGCGGTGGTCGCGGCCTACGACGGCGTCACCACCCAGCTGCTGCTGGACCGGGACGTCGACGCCGCCCGCACCTGGCTCAAGCAACTGCTCACCGCCCTGCTGACCGACGGCAGCGGCACCCCCGTAGAGACGTAGAGGGAAGGAAAGGGACGCCATGGACGCGGACGTCATCGTCGTCGGAGCGGGCCTCGCCGGCCTGGTCGCGGCGCACGAACTCACCAGCCGGGGCCGGCGGGTCGCCCTGGTCGACCAGGAGAACGCGGCCAACCTCGGCGGCCAGGCGTTCTGGTCCTTCGGCGGGCTCTTCCTCGTCGACTCGCCCGAGCAGCGGCGCCTCGGCATCAAGGACTCCTTCGACCTCGCCTGGAACGACTGGCGGGGCAGTGCGCAGTTCGACCGCCTGGAGGACGAGGACTCCTGGGCGGTGCGCTGGGCCCGCGCCTACGTCGAGTTCGCGGCCGGCGAGAAGCGGTCCTGGCTGGAGGGCCACGGCATCACGCTGCTGCCGACCGTCGGCTGGGCCGAGCGCGGCGACCTGCGCGCCGACGGGCACGGCAACTCCGTACCCCGCTTCCACATCGCCTGGGGCACCGGCACCGGCGTGGTCGAGCCCTTCGTCGGGTACGCCCGGCAGGCCGCCCGGGACGGACTGCTCACTTTCTACCACCGTCACCGGGTGGACGAGCTGGTCATCCAGGAGGGCGCGGCGCGCGGGGTGCGCGGCACCGTCCTCGCCGACGACGACTCGCCGCGCGGCGTGGCCTCCAGCCGTGAGCGCGTCGGCGACTTCGCACTCACCGCCCAGGCCGTGATCGTCACCTCAGGCGGCATCGGCGCCGACCACGACATCGTCCGCCGCTACTGGCCCGAGCGGCTGGGCACGCCCCCCGCCGAGATGGTCACCGGCGTCCCCGCCTACGTCGACGGCCGCATGCTCGACATCAGCGCCGAGGCGGGCGTGCGCCTGGTCAACCGCGATCGGATGTGGCACTACACCGAGGGCCTGCAGAACTGGAACCCCGTCTGGCCGGGCCACGGCATCCGCATCCTGCCCGGCCCGTCCTCCGTCTGGCTCGACGCCCTCGGCCGCCGGCTGCCCGACCCCTGCCTGCCCGGCTACGACACCCTGAACACCCTCAAGTACCTGCGCACGACCGAGGACATCGCCGGGTACGACCACTCGTGGTTCGTCCTCACCCGGAAGATCATCGAGAAGGAGTTCGCGCTCTCCGGCTCCGAGCAGAACCCCGACATCACCGCCAAGGACCGCAAGGCCGTCCTGCGCGACCGGCTGCTCGGCAAGGGCGCCCCCGCCCCCGTCCGGGCCTTCCTCGACAAGGGCGCGGACTTCGTCACCGCGAACACCCTGGAGCAGCTGGTCGAGAAGATGAACGGCCTCACCGACAAGCCCCTGCTGGACGCGGCCGAGGTGCGCCGCCAGATCGAGGCCCGTGATCTCCAGATCGCCAACTCGTACAGCAAGGACTCCCAGGTCCAGGGCATCCGCAACGCCCGCCGCTACATCGGCGACCGCCTCGGCCGGGTCGCCGCGCCGCACCGCATCCTGGACCCGGCCGCGGGCCCGCTGATCGGTGTCCGGATGCACGTCCTGACCCGCAAGACCCTCGGCGGCATCCAGACCGACCTCGACTCCCGCGCGCTCGGCGCCGACGGCAAGCCCCTCGACGGGCTGTACGCCGCGGGCGAGGTGGCCGGCTTCGGCGGCGGCGGCGTCCACGGCTACAACGCCCTGGAGGGCACCTTCCTCGGCGGCTGCCTGTTCTCGGGCCGCGCCGCGGGCCGGGCGGCGGCGCGGCAG
The DNA here is from genome assembly GCF_040630895.1 of Streptomyces sp. NPDC005728. Taxonomy (NCBI): domain Bacteria; kingdom Bacillati; phylum Actinomycetota; class Actinomycetes; order Kitasatosporales; family Streptomycetaceae; genus Streptomyces; species Streptomyces sp. NPDC005728. The sequence continues at coordinate 23,547 of NZ_JBEXYL010000027.1, read as the reverse complement.
ACGGCCTGAATCGGCGGGGTGAAGGGCAGAGGCCGATCCGGCACGAGCTGCACCGGCGCGAGCGGCGGTGCGGCGGAAGCCCCGGCCTCAGTCCTTCAACAGCTCCGCCAGCACCGCCGCATGGCTCTCCTCGGGCGTCTTGGACGCCGTGAGCAGGGTCACCGGGCCGCCGCGCGCCGACTCCCTGAGGCCGTCGAGCAGTTCGGCGGCCTCGGGAGCGGCCAGTTCCGCCTCGTAGCGGCGGCGGAACTCCGCGTAGCCGCCCTCGCCCGCGTGGTACCAGCGACGCAGCTCCGTCGACGGCGTGAGTGCCTTGGGCCACTCGTCGACCTGCGCCACGTCCTTGGCGACGCCGCGCGGCCACAACCGGTCCACCAGCACGCGCAGGCCGTCGCCGGGCTCCGGCGATGCGTAGATCCGGCGTACTCGGACGCTCACGGTCGGTCCCCTTCGGCGCGCGGACGGTTGCGTGAGCCTACTGCGGCAGCCCCGCGCCACGGGGCGGCGACGCGGCGTGACTTGACCTGATCGAGGGGGAAACCGTGGTCCGTGCGGGCCTACGCTGTGGGCGAATCGATCATCGCCACCCCCCTGAAGGAGCGCCCGTGACGGCACCCCACAGACAGGCCCCGGGACGACGTACCGCAGTCCTCCGCCGCGAGGCGGTCCTCGCCACCGTCCCCGTGGCCGTGGCGGCACTGCTCGGGGCCGCCGGACCCGCGGCGGCCGGCACCCACGGCGCGGCCGGCGCCGGCGACCCGTACTTCCCGCTCAGCGGCAACGGCGGCTACCACGTCGAGCACTACGACCTGACGCTCCGTTACGACACCGGCTCCCGGCACCTCGACGGCAAGGCGGTCCTCACCGCCCGCGCCACCCAGAAGCTCACCCGCTTCGACCTCGACCTCAAGGGCCTGAAGGTCACCGGCGTCACCGTCGACCGCAGCGCCGCCGGCTTCCGGCACAGCGGCCAGGAACTCGTCGTCACCCCGCGCCACGCCCTGCACAAGGGCCAGGAGTTCCGCGTCACCGTCACCTACAACGGCACCCCCAAGCCCGTCACCGACCCGGACGGCTCCCAGGACGGCTGGATCCCCACCGACGACGGCGCCTTCGTCGCGAGCGAGCCGCAGGGCGCGATGTCCTGGTTCCCGGCGAACAGCCACCCCAAGGACAAGTCGACGTACGACTTCACGATCACGGTCCCCAAGGGGCGTACCGCCGTCGCCAACGGCGTCCTGCGCGGGCAGCACACCGCGAACGGCCGTACCACCTTCCGCTGGCACCAGGCCGAGCCCATGGCCGCCTACCTGGCCACCGCCACCGTCGGCAAGTTCAAGGTCGAGCACTACACCACCCGCGACGGCATCGAGGTCTACAACGCCGTCGACGCCCGTGAGGCCCGCGCGGCCGCGCCCGTGCTGAAGAAGCTGCCCTCCGTCCTGGAATGGGAGAGCAAGCTGTTCGGGCCGTACCCGTTCCGCGCCGCCGGCTCGATCGTCGACCACGCCCCGGACGTCGGCTTCGCGCTGGAGACCGAGAGCCGGCCCGTCTACGACTCGGCGCCCGGCGTGAGCACCCTCGTCCACGAGAACGCCCACCAGTGGTTCGGGGACTCCGTCTCGGTCACCGCCTGGAAGGACATCTGGCTCAACGAGGGCTTCGCGACCTACGCCGAGTGGCTCTACAGCGAGCAGCACGGCGGCGACAGCGCCCAGAAGACCTTCGACGCCCTCTATGGCCGCCCGGCGAGCGACGAGCTGTGGTCCTTCCCGCCCGGCGATCCGGGCAGCGGCAAGAACATCTTCGGCACGCCCGTCTACGCCCGTGGCGCGATGGCCCTGCACGAGCTGCGCAAGGCCGTCGGCGACCGGGACTTCTTCCGGATCCTGCGCTGCTGGGCGGCCGAGCACCGGGCCGGGCACGGTACGACGGCCCAGTTCGTGAGGGTCGCCGAGCACCTGTCCGGAAAGGACTTGGACGGGCTCCTCCACACCTGGATCTACACGCAGGGCAAGCCGAACAAGTCCTAGAACCTGACGAGTTCCACACATGGATCGGCCATGGTCGATCCATGATCCAGCGCAGAACCGCCGTCGCTCTCCTCGCCTCCCCGCTGCTGCTCACCGGCTGCGGCGGCGGAGCCGAGGCGACCGAGCGCCGCATCCCGGCCACCCGCCCGGCGCCGACGGCCACCCCCACACCCGGAACCACACCCGGGACCGCCGTGGAAGCGGCACCCCAGCGGATACCCGGCCTCGGTCCCAAGATCCACGCCGCGATACCGGACCGCTCCCGGCAGGCCGTCGTCGTCACCGGACGTGGCAGGAACTCCCCGCTGTCCACGGTCGTGCTGTACGAGCGCACCGACACCGGCTGGCAGGCGGGCGCCGCCTGGCCCGCCCACAACGCCCTGCACGGCTGGAGCGACCACCACACGGTCGGCGACCTGCGGTCCCCGCTCGGCGTCTTCACCCTGAGCGACGCGGGCGGCCTGCTGCCCGACCCGGGCAGCAGACTGCCGTACCACCACTCCCGGGGGTTCGTCTCGCCCGGCACCGGCTTCGAGGGCGAACCCCTCGCCGGGTCCTTCGACTACGTCGCCGCCATCGACTACAACCGCAAGCCGGGCACCTCTCCCCTGGACTGGACCCGCCCCCTCGGCCCGAAGCGGGGCGGCGGGGTCTGGCTGCACGTCGACCACGGCGGCCCCACCCACGCCTGCGTCAGCGTCGCCAAGGCGCACATGAAGGAACTCCTGCGCACCCTCGACCCGCACCGGCATCCGGTCGTCGTCATGGGGTACGCCGACTGGCTCGCCGACCCGGCCGCCTAGGATCCGAACTCGTGTGCGCACATGTACTGGTCGCCGAGGACGACGAGAAGCAGGCCGAACTCATCCGCCGCTCCCTGCTGGCCGAGGGGCACACCGCCACGGTGGTGCACGACGGCGCGGCCGCGCTCGACGCGGCCCGCCGCCTGAGACCCGACCTCGTCGTGCTCGACCTGATGCTCCCGGTGATCGACGGCTTCGGGGTGTGCCGGGTGCTGCGCACCGGCGCCGAGGACCCGGACATCCCCGTGGTGATGCTGACCGCGCGCGCCGCCGAGGACGACGTGCTGCTCGGCCTGGAACTGGGCGCCGACGACTACATGACCAAGCCGTACAGCCCCCGCGAACTGATGGCCCGTATCCGTACGGTCCTGCGGCGCAGCGGGCGCGGCGGGAACACCCGGGACGCCGACCCCGTCGTACGGGCCGCCGGGATCAGCGTCGACCCCGTACGCCACGAGGTGCACTGCGACGGCGGGCCGGTGGAGTGCACGCCGGCCGAGTTCCAGATCCTGCTGGCCATGGCGGGGGAGCCGGAGCGGGTGTTCTCCCGGCGGCAGCTGCTCCAGTTCACGCGCGGCCTCGACCGGGCCTCCACCGAGCGGGCCGTCGACGTGCACATCATGAACCTGCGCCGGAAGATCGAGGCCGACCCGCGGCGGCCGGTCCGCCTGGTGACCGTGTTCGGCGTCGGCTACAAACTGAGCGGCGGCCGACCGTGAAGCGCCGGATACCGCTGCGCAAACGGCTGCTCGTCAGGCTCCTGTTCGTCTCGGCCCTCATCGCCGTCTGCTCGGTGGCGGCCACCGCCTGGCTCGCGGTGACGACCACCACCAGCGCCCTGAAGGAGGAGCAGGGCCAGGACCTCGCCGCCGACAACAGCATCCTCGCCCAGCTCAGCGGGTACGCCGCCGAACACCCGGACTGGGCGGGCGTCCAGCGCACCGTGCGTGACCTGGCCGCCAGGACCGGCCGGCGCATCGCGCTCACCACCGCCGAACGCACCTTCGTCGCCGACTCCGCGCCGCGGGGCACCCCGCTGCCGCCCCGTCCCGCCGCCACCGTCGACCCCCTGCACACCGACACCTACACCGAGAGCGGGGCCCAGCTGAGCGGCATCGATCCCCGGGTGGTCGGCCCCTACCGGGTCACGTCCAAGGAGCGGGACCGGCTGGACGCGCTGGCCGCCAAGCGCAGGCAGTGCTACGAGCGCTTCGGCGTCGACGCCACGGTCGTGCGGACCCCGAGCGGACGACCCGTGCTCAGCAGCCCCGAGGGCACCGACACCTCCTACGCCGTGGAGCAGTGCGGGGACGGACAGCTGAACACCCCGGTGCCGACGGAGGAGAGGGCCCTGGCCGGGCTTTCGGAGCTGGCCCGCCCGTGCTTGAAACGGGCCGGACTGGACCTGGGCGGGCCGCTGTTCCTCACCTTCGACCCCGGCGGGAAGGACCCCTTTTCCGGCGGCTATCCGATGTCCAAGTTCGCGCGGCCGGCCAAGGTGGGACAGGCGGCGCAGCAGTGTGTGCTGAGCGCCCGCCGCACCCAGCTGGAGCCCTATGTCGCCCCGGTCGCCGAGCTGTTCCTCGGTATCGGCGACCAGAACCCCTCCCGCTTCGACATGTCCACGGGTAACAAGGCCAAGGTGATCGGCGCGGCCGGCCTGGTCCTCGCCGTCACCGTCGCCGTCACCGCCGTGGTCGCCGTCCGGCTGGTACGGCCCCTGCGCGCGTTGACCGCGGCCGCACAGCAGCCGCCCGAGCTGCATGTGCGGGTCCCGGTCACCACCCGGGACGAGACCGGCATCCTCGCGGAGGCGTTCAACGACCTGACCGAGCGCCGCGAGCGCCTGGAGGCCCAGCGCAAGGCGATGGTCAGCGACATCGCCCATGAACTGCGCAGCCCGCTCACCAACATCCGCGGCTGGCTGGAGGTGGTCCGCGACGGCGTCGTCGACCCCGATCCGGCCCTGCTGGCCTCCCTGCACGAGGAGTCACTGGTGCTCCAGCGGATCATCGACGACCTCCAGGACCTCGCGGCCGCAGACGCGGGCACCCTGCGCCTGCACCGTGAGCCGCTGCACGCCGGTGACCTGCTCGACCAGGTTGCCGCCGCTCACCGGGTGGCCGCCGACGCCGCCGGGGTCGCCCTGCGTGCCGAGGCCGACGACTCCGCCTGGCTGGAGGCGGATCCCGTGCGGATGCGGCAGGCGCTCGGAAACCTGGTCTCCAACGCGCTGCGCCACACCCCCGCCGACGGCACGGTCACGCTGGCCGCCCGCCGGGAGGGCGAGGACGTCGTCCTCACCGTCACCGACACCGGCCCGGGCATCGCCCCCGAGGACCTGCCGCATGTGTTCGACCGGTTCTGGCGCGCCGAGAAGTCCCGCAGCCGCCGCACCGGCGGCAGCGGCCTCGGCCTGCCCATCGTCCGCCACCTGGTCGCCGCCCACGGCGGCACGGCCGAGGCCGCGAGCGAGCCCGGCCGGGGCGCGGTGTTCACCCTGCGGCTGCCGGCGGCCGCGCCGCCGGGCGACGAACCGTGAGGCCTCCGGCACGGGCGCCCGGTCAGCGCAGGCGCGGCCGGTAGCGCGCCCGGCGCCGCAGCGCGCGCCGCTCCAGCTCGGTCGTACCGCCCCAGATGCCGATGCACTGGTCCGTCCCCAGCGCCCAGTCCAGGCACCGCTCCTGGACGGGGCAGCGCCCGCACACCGCCTTCGCCTGCCGGGTCTGCACCTGCGCGGGTCCGGTGGTGCCGATGGGGAAGAACAGGTCGGGGTCTTCGTGACGGCACGCGGCATGGTCGCGCCAGTTGTCCATCGAGGTCTCCTGCGATCGAAGTCGTCCGTGCCCTGTCGCATGCGTTCCTCGGATGCGGGTGACCGGTCGAGGCGGCATGAAACAGCGGAACCGACAGGGGACCGGACGGCGACGGCCGCGGCCGGTCACTGCTCGCGCAGACCCCACGGGGAGTCGTACGCGGTCAACAGGTCGAGGAACGCACGAGCGGGAAAGGCCTCGGGACCGAGGACGCCCGTGCCCGACCAGGCGCCGGTGGCGAGGAGTTCGAGGGCGACGACCGGATTGACCGCCGTCTGCCACACCACCGCCTGACAACCGTACTCCGCCATGGACCACTGGTTGTCGACCACGTGATACAGATACACCTCGCGCGGCGCCCCGTCCTTCGTGCCGCGCACCCAGGTGCCCGCGCACGTCTTGCCGTGCATCCGCTCGCCCAGCGTCGCCGGATCGGGCAGACACGCGGCGACCACGTCCCGCGGGGAGACCACGGCCGGTCCGTCCGCGCCGGGCACGGTCACCGGATCGGTGCGGTCAAGTCCCAGCCGGTGCAGCGTCTTGAGCGTCTCGATGAACTCCCCGCCCAGGCCGTACTTGAAGGTGACGCGCCGCGCGCCGACCCAGCGCGGCACCAGCAGCACCTCCTCGTGCTCGACGTTCACGCACTCCACCGGCCCGATGCCCTCGGGGAAGTCGAACACCTCGGGCTCGCTGAACGGGGGCGTGGTGAACCAGCCGCGCCCGGCCTCGTACACGACCGGCGGGTTCAGGCACTCCTCGATGGTGGTCCAGATGCTGAAGGAAGGGGCGAAGTCGTAGCCGTCGACGGTGAGGTTCGCGCCGTCGCGGATGCCGATCTCCTCGATCGTGTCGAAGAGTTCGTCGGCCGCGTACCGGGCGAACACGTCCGACAGACCGGGCTCCACGCCCATCCCGACCAGGGCGAGCGCGCCCGCCTTCTCCCACTCCTCGGCCAGCGCGAACTGTTCGTCGCCCAGCTTCACCCCGCACTCCTCGTTGGGCCGCTCGGGGTGCGGCCGCGACAGGGACATCGCCATGTCGACATAGCCGGCACCGGCCGCGCGCGCCGCGCGGAACAGGGGCATGACGAACCGCGGGTCGGTGGCGTTGAGCAGGACGTCGCAGCCGTGGCGGGCGAGCAGGCCGGCCACCGCGGCCTCGTCGCCCGCGTCCACGCGCTCGGCACGGAACCGGTCCCCGGCGGCACCGAGGGCCGCGACCGCCGCCTCGGCCCGGGCGGGGTCGTAGTCGGCGACCACCATCAGGTCGAGGAACGGGCGCCGGGCCGCGATCCGGGTGATGGCGGTGCCCACGCCGCCGGCTCCCACGAGCAGTACACGCATGACGAAACTCCCTGCCTGACACGAACGGTGATGAGAACGGGCAGGCGCGCCTTGTCCGGAATCCAACGCCCGGGCATGGCGTAAGGTCAATGGCGTTGGCATAAGAACGCGAGAGAGGTTCCGCCGTGCCCAAGCCCGTGGTGCCCGAGGAGAAGCGCCGCCGGCGCCGGCCGACCCGCAGCGGCACCGTGCTGACCGAGCCGCTGATCGTCGAGACCGCGCTGCGCCTGCTGCGCGAGCACGGCAGCACCGGGCTGACGGCGCGCCGTCTGGGCCTCGCCCTCGACTGCGATCCCAGCACCCTGTACCGGTACTTCCACGGCATGGACGACCTGACCCTGGCCATCGGGGACGCGCTCATGGGCCAGGCGCTGGCGGGCTGGCGGCCGACGGGACAGTGGCGGGCGGACCTGCGGGCGATCGGACTGCGCATCCACGCCGCGTACGTGGCGCACCCGCAGGCGGCACTGCTGACCGCGAACCGGGTCACCGGGCGCGCCCAGGAACTGGCCGCCGACGAGGCGGTCCTGGACGTCCTGCGCACGGCCGGGTTCTCGGTGGCCGAGACGGTCGGTGTCTACCACGCCTTCATCGACCAGACGCTGGCCTTCGCCGCCCTGGACTCCGCCTCCCTGGCCCTGCCGAGCGCCTCCCAGCGGGCCGACGAGGACAAGTGGCACTCGACCTACGCCCGCCTGCCCCGCGCCACGCACCCGCGCATCGCCGAGGCGGCCCCGCTGCTCGCCCGGCGCATGGTCACCAGCGCCTACCCGGCGGCCCTGGAGATGCTGCTGGACAGCGCGGCCGGCCGGCTGGGCGCGCAGACGCCCTGACCGTCACCGGCGCAGGGCCCGGGCCGCCGTCGCCGTCACCGCCTCGGCCAGGGCCTCCAGCGCGGGGGAGTCGAGTTTCCACTGCTGCCAGTACAGCCTGACGTCCATCCACTGCCGCGGGGCGAGCAGGACGAGACGTCCCTCGCGCAGCAGCGGGCCGGCCTGGGCCTCGGGGAGCATGCCCCAGCCGAGGCCCGCGACGACCGCGTCCAGGAAGCCCTCCGAGGTCGGCACGTAGTGCCGCAGCGGTCCGGCCGCCGGGCCGCCCAGCTTCCGTACGAAGCCGTCCTGGAAGTCGTCCTTGCGGTCGAAGACCACGACGGGCGCCTCCGGCAGGAGGTCCCGCAGGGGCCCGTCCAGGTGGCGCGCGGCGAACTCCGGTGCGGCCGCCGGCAGGTAGCGCATCCGGCCCAGCGGGCGGACCGAGCAGCCGGGCACCGGGTCCGCAGAGGAGGTCACGGCCGCCATCACCAGGCCCTCGCGCAGCAGCGCGGCCGTGTGGTCCTCGTCCTCGCGGTGCAGCTCGAAGCAGAGCCCGTCCACCTGGGTCAGTGCCGCGAGGAACCAGGTCGCCAGCGTGTCCGCGTTCACCGCGACCGACACCCGTGTCGGCTCCCCGGCGCCGCTCAGCCCCAGCTCGGCGCGCGCATCCCCCTCCAGCCGGGCGAGCTGCCGGGCGAACCGGACCAGCACCGCACCCGAGTCCGTCGGGATCACGGGCTTGGTGCGCTGGAGCAGTACCCGGCCGGTCCGCTGCTCCAGCGCCTTGACCCGCTGGCTGACCGCCGACGGCGTCACATGCAGGGCCGCGGCCGCCGCGTCGAACGTGCCCTCGTCGACCACGGCGAGCAGCGTGCGCACCTGCTCCAGGGGAAGCTCCGTCATCACGAGCGCTAAGGATACGTAAGAATCTTTAGCTGTACCTACAGTGATCGCTTGCCTAACGTCGAGGGCATGAACCACGCACTGACCGCCGCGGCCGCCGGATTCGGCACCGGCCTCTCCCTGATCGTCGCCATCGGCGCCCAGAACGCCTTCGTGCTGCGCCAGGGGGTGCGCCGTGAAGCCGTTCTCGCGGTGGTCGGCATCTGCGCCCTGTCCGACGCGCTGCTGATCACGCTCGGCGTCGCCGGGGTCGGAGCGGTCGTGGTGGCCTGGCCGGGCGCGGTACGGGCCGTCGGGTTCGTCGGCGGCGCGTTCCTGCTCTGCTACGGCGCCCTCGCCGCCCGCCGGGTCCTACGGCCCGGTACCGGCCTGCGTGCGGAGGGGGAGGCGGTGGGCTCACGGCGGCGGGCGGTGCTGACCTGTCTGGCGATGACCTGGCTCAACCCGCACGTCTACCTGGACACGGTGTTCCTGGTCGGTTCCCTCGCGGCCGACCGCGGCCCGCTGCGCTGGACCTTCGGGCTCGGCGCGGCGCTCGCGAGCCTGTGCTGGTTCGCCGCGCTCGGCTTCGGCGCCCGGCTGCTCGGCCGCTTCCTCGCCCGTCCCACGGCCTGGCGGGCGCTGGACGGCCTGGTCGCCGTCACCATGCTCGGGCTGGGTGCCCTGCTCGTCGCCGGATCCTGAGACAACCGGTTCGGCGGGCACAGCAGTTGCTGCCATAGTGAGGCTCGAATTCGAAAGATGTATCGAGCAATCTCTGTCGAGCGACCAGGAAACCCGTGGACACGAGCGAGAGCAGCACCGAACCCGATACCGCCGGCCCCGCCGCGCCGGCCCTGCCCCGGCGCGGCTGGCGCCGCTGGGCGATGGACACCCGGCCCCTGCGCATCCCGGCCTACCGGCGGCTCTGGTCGTCGACCATCGTCACCGCCGTCGGCAGCCAGCTGACCGCCGTCGCCGTACCCAAGCAGATCTACGACATCACCCACTCCTCCGCCTGGGTCGGCTACGCCAGCCTCGCCGGACTGGTGCCCATGGTGGTGTTCGCGCTGTGGGGCGGGGCGATCGCCGACACGGTGGACCGGCGCAAGCTGATGCTGGTCACGAACACCGGTATCGCTGTGACCTCGCTGCTGTTCTGGGTGCAGGCCGTCACCGGGCTGGACTCCGTCGTCGCCCTCGTGCTGCTGCTCGCCGTGCAGCAGGCGTTCTTCGGTCTCAACTCGCCGGCCCGTACCGCTTCCATCGCCCGTCTCGTCCCGGCCGAGGAACTGCCCGCGGCCAATGCTCTCGGCTCGACCGTGTGGCAGACCGGCCTGGTCGCCGGCCCGCTGCTGGCCGGTGTGCTGATCCCGGTCATCGGACTGCCCGAGCTGTACCTGATCGACGCGCTGGCCCTCTGCATCACCGTGTGGGCGGTGTTCCGGCTGCCCGCGCTGCCGCCGCTCGGCGAGAGACCGGCCCGCCGGGCCGGGGTGCGCGAGATCGCGGACGGGTTCCGCTACATATCCGGGCACAAGGTGCTGCTGCTCTCCTTCCTCGCCGACATCGTGGCCATGGTCCTCGGCATGCCCCGTGCCCTGTTCCCGCAGCTGGCCTCACAGACGTACGGCTCCTACGGCGAAGGGCTGGCGCTCGGCGTGCTCTTCGCCGGAATCCCGGTCGGCGCGGTGCTCGGCGGCCTGTTCTCGGGCGTCTTCTCGCGGGCGCGGCGGCACGGGTGGATGGTCATCGGCGCGGTCGTCGGCTGGGGCGTGGCCATCGCCGGGTTCGGGCTGAGCGGCAACCTCTGGCCGGCCGTGGTCTTCCTCGCCGCCGCCGGGGTCGCCGACATGGTCTCCATGGTGTTCCGCGGGGCGATCCTGCTCTCCGCCGCGACCGACGAGATGCGCGGCCGGATGCAGGGGGTGTTCACCGTGGTCGTCGCGGGCGGTCCGCGCCTGGCCGACGTGCTGCACGGCACGGCCGGCTCGGCGTTCGGCGCCCGGGCCGCCGTGGCGGGCGGCGGCGCGCTGGTCGTCGCGGTGATGCTGACCCTGGCCGCCACGTGCCCGGCCCTACGCCGCTACCGGGTCTGAGGGGCGCCATCGGTCCTGTGCTGCTGCCGGGTCTGAGGGCCGCGGCCGGTCCTGCGCCACGACCGGCCCTCTCGCTCCCGGCTACAGCGGTCCGCGGCGGCGTGTCGTGTACTGGTCCATCAGCTTGCCGCGGGTCGTCTCCAGGCGGTGCGCGAGGATCTCGGCGACCGTGCGCACCAGCGACAGCCCGAGCAGCGGGTCCTCCACGCACAGGGCGAGCACCGAGGGCCCGTCGAACTCGTAGGCCCGCACATTGCTGAAGGCCACCGCGCCGAAGTCCCACGCGTACGGCGGGAACAGCCAGGACCAGCCGAGCATGTCGCCCGCGCCCAGCGTGGCCACCGCGACCCGCTGCCGCGAGGTGACCTCCTGGTCCAGGTGGACCGCGCCCGAGCGGATCACCCAGAAGCGGTCGGCTGTGCCGCCCGCCTCGAAGATCCGGGTGTCCTCCGGGAAGGAGACCTCCTTGGCCAGTTCCATCAGCCGCTCGCGCTGGGCCTGCGGCAGGGCGGTCAGCAGTTTTATCGCTTTGGTCATGGCCCGGGACTCCTCGCCGGCGGCGGTTCGGGTGTTTTCCCCAAGCCCATTTCAGCCGCTGCCGCCGTCCCGGGCACCTCGAAGGAGGCGGCTTTCTGCCGGTGAAGTGCCCAGAAGACAGTAAAAAGCCCTGGCTGGACGGGGGAGACCAGCCAGGGCCGTATGCGGTGGAGAGGGAGGACCCTGGCGGTCGACTCCGTCACCACTTATGGATGAATGCTAAACCATCTGGCGCGAATTCGCCTCATCGAGTGCGGTTCACGTGACCTGCTTCACTTCGGCCGAAGCCGCGGTCGACTCGTCCGGACGGGGTACGCCGAGCGGCCGGGCCAGGCCCGACACCGCCTCGTCGAGCCGCTGCAGATGCCGGAGCACCCGATCGGTCACCCGGCCGTAGCGCGGGGTGCGCAGCGTGCCCGGCGCCAGCATCGACGCGATGCTGGGGCCGGTTTCGATCCGGTCCCTCCGAGCGGGGGTCCGCCACGTGCGCGGCGATCGCCGCGATGTTGTGCACGATCCGCCGGCCCGCGGTACGCAGCCGGGGATCCGCCGCTATCGACGGGTGCGTCGGCAGCAGCTCGGCGGTGGCCGCGAGCGAACGCGCGTGATACGCGCACGTCTCCAGCAGTGCCACCACGTAGCGGGCGATGTCCCGGCGGGCCCGCAGCGGGGTGATCGGATGCATCAGCGGCTGGGTGGCGGCGCGCAGGTCGGCCAGTGCCTGGTCCAGGTCGCGCGCCTTGTCCACCAGGTCGGTCGCCGCCTCGCCGCTCAGCTGATCCATGGCGGCGCGGGTGACGTCGGCCAGCTCGTCGAGGACGGCGACCAGGAGGTCGTTGGTACGCCGGTCGGTGTGGATCGGCAGCACCACCGCCGCCGCGATCACCCCGCAGGCCGCGCCCAGCGCCGTCTCCTCCACGCGCAGCAGCAGCACCGACGCGCTGTAGCTGTTCAGCAGCGTGTACAGCAGCCCCAGCATCGCCGTCACGAAGAACGACATCAGCGTGTAGGACAGGGGGGCGGTGTAGAACATCGCGAAGACGAACAGCAGCACCAGCCCGAACGCCGTCCAGGTGTGCTGCCCGACCAGCCCGGCGAGTGCGATGCCGGCCACCACGCCGAGGACCGTGCCGACCAGCCGCCGGTAGCCCTTCACCAGGATCTCGCCGGTGGACGCGGTGTTGATGAACACGATCCAGCAGGTCAGCACCGCCCAGTACCAGCGCTGGCTGGACAGCAGCTCACCGCCCGCGATCGCGAGGGAGGAACCGACGGCCACCTGCACGGCCGCCCGGGTGGTGGGCCGCCCGAGCCCGGTCGGCTCCGGCTCCTCGGGCTTCTCCTCCTCGCTGATCTCGATGGCGACGTCCTCGGCGTCCAGCTCCTCGCGCGAGCGGGCCGTCGCCGGTGTGTCGTCGGACTCGTCCTGCGGCCCGTCCAGGGCGATCCGCAGCCCGAGCACGGCCCGTGCCGCCTCGCCGAGGCCCCGGAAGACGTCCTGCACGGCCGGGGAGGCCCGGGGCAGGTTCTCCTCCTCGCGGTAGCCGAGCAGCCGGTTGCGCACCTGCGCCGGCGCCGCCCCCGGGGCCTCGCCGACCGGCCGCAGCACGAGCAGGCGCAGCGCCTCCAGGTCCCGGCACAGCACGGCCGTCGCCTCGTCCCGTACCGGCAGCTCGCCGCCGGAGGGCAGGGGCGCTCCGGGCAGGTGCAGGGTCAGGGTGTCCGTCCGCTCGGCGCTGCGTGCGGTGAGCAGCAGCAGACCGAGCCGCTCGGCGGCGATCTCGGCGTCGGCGATGCGGCGCTGGAGCAGCCTCGCCGTCGCCTCGTCGGTGCTGCCGTCCTCCAGCCGGCCCTGGATCATCAGCGCTGCCTCGTGCAGCCGGGCGGTGCCGGTGCGCAGGTCCTCCACGACCTTCTCGACCTCGTGGGGGCCGGCGTCCAGCAGCTCGATCTGGGCGGCGATCAGCTGCCCGAGCCGGGCGCGGAAGGCCCGGCGCAGCCGGTCCAGGGTGCCCGCCGGGGTCTCGGGCAGCAGGACGAAGCGGGCGGCTGCGCTGCACGCGAACGCCACGGTGATCACGCCGTACAGGGCGGGCAGCGCGGACGTGGTCGCCTGCACGAACAGGGAGAGGAAGTAGATCTGGAAGCCGATCAGGCCCAGTGCAGTGCCGCGGTCGCCGAACCTGCGGCTGTAGACGGCACCGAAGATGAGGACGACGAAGAACGCGTCGCCCACGACGACCCGTTGGTTCAGCAGCGTGCCCAGCGTCACCGAGGCGAGCGCCACGGGCAGGCCGAGGGCGAGGGTGAGGGCCTGCTGGGAGCGCTGCTTCTCCCGGATGGCGAAAGTCGCGGCCATTGCCGCGATGGCGCCCGCGACCAGCTGCGGGACCGGAACCAGCAGCAGGGCCAGCACGGCGAGGGTGAGGGCGATCGCGGTCACCGTGCGCAGGCCCGCGGTGAGTCTGATCAGCCCGGGATCGGACGCCGCGATCCGGTCCCGCAGCCGTACCCGCCCCGACCGAACCGCTGCCCTCACGCCGCCGCGCTCTCTCCCGTGCCAGAACTTGATCTCCGCCCCAGCATGGCACGAACGCCCGGACCACCTGCCTTCGGCCCCGCACCCGGGCGACGAGCGCGTCGGCGTGCAGGCGTCAGGGACGCTCGGTGGCCCCGCTCTCCACCTGGGCGCGGACCTGTTCCGGGGTCAGGTAGGAGTCCGTGTACTCGAAGTCCTTCAGCCGCGCGGCCTTGCGGGCCTGGAATCCGGTGCGTACGAAGTCGTCGCCGGCGACCGCGTTCAGCAGCCAGTTGGTCATGACACGGGTCTTGGCGACGTTGGTGCGCAGCGCCGACCAGTGATAGCCGCGGGCCACCGCCTGCGCGGGGACGCCCCGCAGCTCGATGCCCAGCGGCTTGGACACGGCGTCCTTGCCGCCGAGGTCGACGACGAGCCCCAAGTCCTTGTGCACGTACGGCTGGAGGGGCTCGTTGCGCAGGGTCGCGATGACGTTGTCGGCGACCTTCCGGCCCTGGCGCATGGCGTGCTGCGCGGTGGGCGGGCAGACCGCGTTCTCCTCGTCCTTGGCCATGTCGGGCACGGCGGCGGCGTCACCGAGCGCGAACACGCCGTCCTGGCCGGGCAGGGTCATCTCGGCGGTGACCGCGAGCCGGCCGCGGACCGTGTCCGCGCCGAGCGTGCCGATCAGCGGGCTGGCGACCACGCCGGCCGTCCAGATCAGGGTGCGGGTCGGCACCACCCGGCCGTCGGTGAAGGTGACTTCCTCGGGGCCCGCCTTGTCGATCGACACGCCCAGCGAGACGTCGACGCCGCGCCGCTTGAGGATCTCCTGCGCGCTGCGGCCGAGCTTGTCGCCCAGCTCCGGCATGAGCCTGGGCGCGATGTCGATGAGGTGCCACTTGATCAGGTTCGGGTCGAGGCGCGGATAGCGCTGGACGGCCGCGTGCGTGAGCCGCTGCAGACAGGCCGCGGTCTCGGTGCCCGCGTAACCGCCGCCGACGACCACGAACTGGAGCCGCGAGGCCTGCTCGGCCGGGTCGTCGCTGGCGTCCGCGAGGTCCAGCTGCGTGATGACGTGGTCGCGGATGTAGGCGGCCTCGGCGAGGGACTTCATCCCGAAGGCGTGGTCGGTGAGCCCCGGGATGTCGAAGGTGCGGGTCACGCTGCCCGGCGCCAGCACGATGTAGTCGTACCGCTCGTTGACGACGTGGTCGGTGATGGTGCGCACGACGCAGACCTTGGACTTCAGGTCCACGCCGATCGCGCCGCCCGGGAGGATCCGGGTGCGGTACTTCTTGCTGCGGCGCAGCGAGACGGCGATCGACTGCGGCGTCAGCACGCCGGAGGCGACCTGGGGCAGCAGGGGGAGGTAGAGCTGGTAGGCGAACGGCGTCACCAGGGTGACGTCGGCCTCGTCGGGGGCGAGTCTGCGCTCCAGACGGCGGACGCACTCGACTCCGGCGAAGCCTGCGCCGACCACCAGGATCCTGGGTCGTGTCACGGTGTTCATCCCTCTCTGCGGCTCCGGGCGGTCCGACTCGACGTCGTTCGCATGCCGTGGATCGCTGCGGCCACATCGATCCCACCGTGCCCCGAGCCGTCCCGCCAGCTGGGTGCGGCAGGCAGACGAACGCGTGGCCACCAGCATGCCCCCGTCGAGGCCGGAGTATCCGGAACTCGCACAGATACACGTCGCACAACCGGACGGCAGGTCCTCGGCGCGATGCTCACCAGGGCAGGAACACGTGGATGTCCTTGCCCTGATCGTGGACCACGACGCTCACCTGGCTGCCCAGCGTGTGCACGAGGTGCCAGCCGATGCCGCCGCCGCCCGCAGTGGGCCGGAAGGGCCGCGGCGCGGGCCGGGTCGTGCTGGTGTCGTGCATCATCACGTGCACCCCGTCGAAGGTGCGGCGCATCCGCAGGCCGAAGGGTCCGGGGGCGTACTGGACGGCATTGGCCGCCAGTTCCGTGACGACCAGCAGGATGTCGTCCCAGTACTCGGGCGTGCCGGGCGGCGCGTCCTGCGCGAGGCAGGACAGAAACTCTTCCGCGGCGAGCCTCGCCCCCGTGACGTTGGGCAGCTCGCCCGGGAAGGAGAAGGCGCGCTCGTATCTCTCCTCCGAGGGAGGTGTGCCGTCCCCACGCCGCTCTGTCGCCATCTCGCATTCCCGGCCCCGTACGGCCGGGGTCGCGGCCCCTTCCGGCCAGGGCGGTCGTCGTTGCTGATCACTCCACCTCTGCGGGTTCCCCGACCGGGCCGGGTTACCCGTCCACGCGGCCGCCGCTGTCCGTACGGGCGCCTCCTAGCGGAAGACGTTGTCCGACTCGTCCCAGTCGGCCGGTTCCTCGAAACCCGGCCGCCGCACCGCGCGGGAACGGGCCTCGTACATCGCGTCGATCTCCGCGGCGTAGTGCCGCGCTATGGCGTCCCGGCGCAGCTTCATGGACGGCGTCAGCAGCCCGTTGCCCGGGGCGAACGGTTCTTGGAGGACACGGTAGACCCTGATGGACTCCGCGCGGGACACCGCGCTGTTGGCCGTGGCGACGGCCCGCGCGATCTCCTCCCTGAGCGCGTTCTCCTCGCGGGCCTCCCGGCCCGGTGAGTCGCCCTGCAGGGCCAGGCCGCCCCGCCAGTGCGTGAGGAAGTCCGGGTCCAGGGTGATCAGGGCGCCCACGCACGGCCGGTCGTCGCCGACGACCACCGCCTGGTGCACCAGCGGATGCAGGCGCAGCCGCTGCTCCAGCGGGGCGGGCGCCACATGCCCCCCGCTGCTGGTGACGATCACGTCCTTCTTGCGGCCGGTGATCGTCAGATACCCCTCGGAGTCCAGCTGCCCGATGTCCCCGGTGGCGAGCCAGCCGCCGCGCAGTGCGGCCCGGGTGCCTGCCTCGTCGCTGACGTACCCCTGGAACACCGACGGGCCGCTCACCAGGATCTCCCCGTCGTCGGCGACCTGGACCTCGGTGCCCGGCAGCGGCCGTCCCACGGTCCCGGACTTCTGTCTCCCCAGCGGCTGCATCGTGATTCCGCCGGAAGTCTCCGTCAGCCCGTAACCGTCGTGGATGTACAGACCGATGCCCTCGTAGAACAGGGACAGCTCCCGGCTGAGCGACGAGCCGCCCGAGGTGCCCCGCAGGACGCGCCCGCCGAGCGCTGCCCGCAGTCTGCGGTACACCGTCCGTTCGTACAGGGCGTGCTGCAGCCGTAGGTCGAGCCCGGGCCCCGGCCCCAGGCCCAGTCGCCGGCGCTCCTCGGCCTCGGCGAAGTCCCGCGCGGTCTGCGCCGCCCGCTCGAACAGCGCGCCCCGGCCCGCCTGCTGGGCAGTCCGCAGGAAGGTCTTGTACAGCTTCTCGAACACCGACGGCACGCCGTACAGGTACGTCGGCCGGAACGTGCGCAGCGCCGAGGCGAGGGCCGCCTCGGTCATCTCCGGCTCGTGCGCCAGCAGGACCCCGCCGCGCAGGCAGATCACCTGGATCATGAGCCCGTACACATGGGAGAAGGGCAGGAAGGCCAGCACGGACGGCTGTTCGCCCGGGAGCGCCGCGGTGTGCCCCCAGCCGGCGAGCAGGACGTCGCACGGGTAGGCCAGGCCACGGTGGCTCAGCGCGCAACCCAGCGGACGGCCGGAGGTGCCCGAGGTGTAGGCGACGGCCGCCGTCGAGTCCGGCAGCACGATCCGGCGCAGCGACTCCACCGTGGTCAGCGGGACGACCGCACCCTGCTCGGCCAGCCGGGACACCGCGCCGGCGTCCAGTTGCCAGACGTGCTGGAGCCGGGGCAGCCCCGCGCACACGGTGCCGACGGTCATGACCCCCTGCTCGTCCTCCACCGCGACGGCCACGCAGCCGGCGTCCCGCAGGATCCACTCCACCTGGTCCCGCGAGGACGTCGGGTGGATCGGAACGACCTCCGCGCCCACGGTCCACAGCGCGTGTGCGAAGACCGTCCACTCGTAACGGGTCCTGGCCATCAGAGCCACCCGGTGGCCCGGGGAGATCCCCGCGGCGATCAGACCCTTGGCCAGGTCGACCACTTCGTCCCGCAGCTCGACCGCCGTCACCTCCTCCCACACGCCGGGCGCCGCGTCGGTGCGCCGGGCGAGGACGGGCAGGGTCGGTGTCCGGTCCGCGGTCTCGAAGACGCTGTCGGCAAGCCCGCCCGTCATCGGCGGTACGGCTGCTGGAGCGAGGGCGACGTCGCGCATGCGCTGCTCCCGGGGTGTACGGAGGGTGACTCCGCCGATCGGCTCTGCTGTCGGCGGTGCTCGAATGTAGCTCAGGGAAGCGCGATCGGTGCCGGGAACGGAGAAGTCGTGATCGGCTGATGATCTGAGCGTGGCGGAGGGCCCGGGGGAGGGGACGACGCGAGCCCCGGGCCGCCCCGCCGGGCCGCCCCTCAGTCCTGGGTGCGGCGCACACACTCGGTGACGACGTCCCGCAGGCTGCCCGTGCGCTCCATGAGCGAACGCTGCTCGTGGGCGCCGTTGCCCCGGCGCAGCAACGTGGCCACGGCCTCCTCGACGAAGGCCGCGTCACCGCTGTCCGTGACCGCGTCCCCGGTGTGCTCCAGCAGGGAGCGCAGCACCTGCCCGGCGGGCCGGGGCCGCATGGTCGCGGGGTCGAGCAGGTCCTCGTCCAGACCGGAGCGGGCGGCCTGCCAGGAGGCCAGCCTGAGCATGCTCACGCTGTGGTCGAGCGGCGGCCGGTCGGCCCGCCAGTCGCGTGCCGCCGTCTCCACCAGGGCGCGGGCCAACGTGGCGACGAGGACGGCGGTGTCCGCGCGCAGGCACACGTCCGCCGCCCGGATCTCCACCGTCGGGTAGGTGGCGGACAGGCGTGCGTCGAAGTACGCCATCGCCTCGTCGAGGATGACCTCGGTTGCCACCATGTCCTTGACCCGGTGGCGGTAGCGCTCGGCCGAGCCGAACAGCTCGGTCGGCCCCGCCGACGGCCAGCGGGTCCACACCCGGCTGCGGAAACTCACGTATCCGGTGTCCCGGCCCTGCCAGAACGGCGAGTTGGCGCTGAGCGCGCAGAGCACCGGAAGCCACGGCCGGAGCCGGTCGAGGACGGCCACCCCCTCCTCGTCGGACTCCACGGACACATGCACGTGGCAGCCGCACACGAGCTGGTCCTGGGTGGCGGTCCCGTAGCGCCCGGCTATCCACTCGTACCGCTCGTGCGCACTGAGCGCGGGGGTGACCGGCAGTGGGCAGGTGGCCAGCGAGGCGACCGCGCAGCCGATCTCGCCGGCGAGCCGGGCCGCCTCCTTGCGGCAGCGCACGATCTCGGCGCCGAGCTCCGCCATGTCCCCTTGCGGATGCGTGGCGAACTCCAGCATCTGCCCGAACAGTTCCTTCTGGAACACGTCCTGTCCGGGATCGTCCTGGGCGGCACGGTCGAGGACGGCGGCGGCCCGGGCCATCGGCTCCCCGCTGTCCGGGTCGACCAGAAGGAGTTCCTCCTCCACTCCGACAGTGCGCACGCGGGCCGCCCTTCTGTTCGTGTGACGAGGAGCAGTCGTAGGTCTGTACGACCCTGACTGCCCCTCGGGGAGGGCGGCCGACACCTGCGAGTTCAGGGCACGGGCGTCAACCAGACAGTGGCGAGCGGCGGCAGCGTGAGCCGGAGGAACCCGTCCTCGGGCTTGAGCGCTCCCGGAGCGCCGACGCCGACACCGCTGCCGCCGTAGCGCGCATCGTCCGTGTTCAGCGCCTCCTGCCAGGCGGGAACGTCGTCGGGAACCCAGAGGCGGTAGTCGGCACGGACGGCGGGCGAGAAGTTCGACACCGCCAGTACGGGGGATCCCCCGGTGCCGAACCGTAGGAACGCGAGGACATTGTCGTCCGCCGCGTCACACAGCACCCACCGGAAACCGCCCGGATCCGTGTCCCGCTGCCACAGCGCCGGAGTGGCCCGGTACCGCGTGTTCAGGTCCCGGACGAGATCCTGCACGCCCCGATGATCGCCGGCGGAGCAGTAGTCCGCGTCCAGCAGCCACCACTCGGGACCGTGCGTCTCGGACCATTCGGCGCCCTGCGCGAACTCCTGCCCCATGAAGAGGAGTTGCTTGCCCGGGTGGGCCCACATGAAGCCGAGGTAGGCCCGGTGGTTCGCCCGCTGCTGCCACCAGTCGCCGGGCATCTTCGAGACGAGCGACCGCTTGCCGTGCACGACCTCGTCGTGCGAGATGGGCAGCACGTAGTTCTCGCTGTAGGCGTACACCATCGAGAAGGTCATCTCGTTGTGGTGGTACTTGCGGTGGACGGGGTCGTGGCTCATGTACTGGAGCGAGTCGTGCATCCAGCCCATGTTCCACTTCAGTCCGAAGCCGAGCCCGCCGAAGCCGCTCGGGCCCTTGTGGTGGGTGGGCCGGGTGACGCCGTCCCAGGCGGTGGACTCCTCGGCGATGGTCACCACGCCCGGGCAGCGCCGGTAGACGGTGGCGTTCATCTCCTGCAGGAAGGCGACCGCGTCCAGGTTCTCCCGGCCGCCGGACTCGTTCGGCGTCCACTGCCCGGATTCGCGCGAGTAGTCGAGGTAGAGCATGGAGGCCACGGCGTCCACGCGGAGCCCGTCGATGTGGAACTCCTCGCACCAGTACACGGCGTTCGCCACCAGGAAGTTGCGCACCTCCCGGCGGCCGAAGTCGAACTCCAGGGTGCCCCAGTCGGGGTGGGCGGCCCGCAGCGGGTCGTGGTGCTCGTACAGCGGGCGCCCGTCGAACTCGGCCAGCGCCCACTCGTCCCGCGGGAAGTGGGCCGGCACCCAGTCCATCAGGACGCCGATGCCGGCCTGATGCAGCCGGTCGACCAGGTACCTGAAGTCGTCCGGGGTGCCGAGGCGCGCCGTCGGCGCGTAGAAGCCGGTGACCTGGTAGCCCCAGGAGCCGCCGAAGGGGTGCTCGGCGACCGGCATCAACTCCACATGGGTGAAGCCCATCTCCTTGACGTACGCGGGGAGTTGTTCGGCCAGCTGCCGGTACGTCAGACCGGGGCGCCAGGAGGCCAGGTGGACCTCGTACACCGAGAGGGGGGCCTCGTGGACGGGGGTGTCGCCCCGGTGGGCCATCCACTCCGCGTCGCCCCACTCGTGGTGCGAGGCGTGCACGATCGAGGACGTGGCGGGCGGGACCTCGGTGCGGCGGGCCAGCGGGTCGGCGCGCAGGGTGCGCGAGCCGTCCGGGCGGGTGATCTCGAACTTGTACAGCTCGCCCTCACCGATGCCCGGCACGAACAGCTCCCACACCCCGGAGGAGCCGAGCGAGCGCATCGGAGACCCGGTCGCGTCCCAGAAGTTGAAGCTCCCCGCGACCCGCACCCCCCGGGCGTTCGGCGCCCACACCGCGAACCGGGTGCCGGTCACGCCCTGGTGGGACGTCACGTGCGCGCCCAGCACCCGCCAGAGCTGCTCGTGCCGGCCCTCGCCGATCAGGTGCAGGTCCAGCTCGCCGAGCGTGGGCAGGAAACGGTAGGCGTCCTCGGTCTCGTACACGGTGCCGTCGTACGTCACGAGCAGGCGGTGGGCGGGTACGCCGGTCAGCGGGAGCAGCCCGGAGAAGAAGCCGTCGCCGTCGTCGTGCAGGTCCGCCCGCAGGTCGCCGGAGACCACGGTGACCGTCTGCGCGTGGGGGCGGAAGGCACGGAAGGCGACGCCGCCGGGGACCGGGTGGGCACCGAGGACGGCGTGCGGGTCGTGATGGGTGCCGTGCAGCAGCCGCTCGCGGTCGCCGGCGTCGACCGCGGGGGAGACGGCGACCTCCAGGGGACGGTCCTGGGCCGGTGGTTCGGGTGTACGGGCGCCCGGGATCCCAGCGGGACCGGTCTTGGGCACGGCCTTCTGCGCGGCCTTCTGCACGGGCACGGCCTTCTTCTCGGTCTTGCTCTTGTTCTCGGTCTTGCTCTTGCCGGACTTGTTCTTCGGGGTGGCTGACTTCTTGGACGTCACGGACGGGTCTCCCGGGCGAGGGTCGGGTCGGACGTGGCGAGGCGGCGGACCGCCGAGAGGGGTACGGGCAGCCAGTCGGGGCGGTGGCGGGCCTCGTAGACGACTTCGTAGACGGCCTTGTCGGTCTCGTAGGCCCGCAGCAGCACCGGATCGGTGCGCGGGTCGCGGCCGGCCACCTCCGCGTACCCGCGGCAGTACGCGGCCCGGCACCGGTGCGCCCACTGCGGCGCGGGCGGGCTCGCCGAGTGGGCGGCATAGTCGAAGGAGCGCAGCATCCCGGCGATGTCCCGTACCGGAGGCTGCGGCATGCGCCGCTCGGCCAGCGGCCGGGCCGGCTCGCCCTCGAAGTCGATCAGCGACCACGAGCCCGACGGCGAGCGCAGACACTGGCCGAGATGCAGGTCGCCGTGGATGCGCTGGGCGGTCCAGGTGCGCCCCTCGGCGGCCAGGCCGTCCAGTGCCTCGAAGGCGGAGCGCAACCCCCGCTCGTAGGGCCGCAGCGCCGGCACCGCCTGGACGGCCGCCGTCAGCCGCTCGCTCATGCCGTCCACCAGCAGCCGCAGCTGGGCCTGGCCCAGGGTGACGGTCGGCAGGGCGCGGGCGAGGGCGGTGTGCACCTCGGCGGTGGCCCGGCCCAGCGTCCGGGCCTCGGCGACGAAGTCCTCGCCCTTGGCCAGCTCGCGCAGCGCCAGCTCCCAGCCGTCGGCCGCGCCGCTCACGAACGGCTGGAGGACGGCCAGCACATACGCGTCCGCCTCCAGCTCGGCATGGAGCCAGGCCGTCGGCGCGGGCACCCGGGCGCAGCCCTCGCGGGCCAGGGCGAGAGGGATCTCCAGGTCGGGATTGACGCCGGGGACCACCCGGCGCAACAGCTTCAGGATGAACGTATCGCCGTAGACGACGGACGAGTTGGACTGCTCGGCGGTCAGCAGCCGGGCCACGAGTCCCTCCCGGATCTCCTGGCGCTGGTCCCGTTCGAAACGGAGCCCGCCGACGCGGGCCCGGGTGCGCAGGGCCTCCAGGAGCACGCCGGCGGGCCGGGGGTCGTACAGGGCCTCGTACACCGTGCGGCCGGCGAGCGGGCCCTGCTCCACATGTCCGATGAGCGCGGGCGCCAGCCGGGGTGGCAGCGCCTCGCGCACGCCTATCAGCAGCTGGTAGCAGTCGCCGGGGTGCGACGGGGCGCCCGGCACGGGCGGCTGGTGGACGCGCAGGATCAGGTGGTGGAGCCCCACCCGGCCGTCCGCGGGGAGCAGTTCGGTGAACGCCACCGGCGTGAACCCGGTGACCGGGCGGCCCTTGCCCGCGAACCAGCGCTGTCTGGGCAGCCACTCACGCAACAGGGGCGCGAGCGAGGCGAGGAGGTGACCGGAAGTGGGAGTGGTGCCGGAAGGGGTGACTGTATCCGCCATGGGCGTCACGTCCTTTCCCCGGGTCGTCGGGGTGTGACTGATGCGTGCCCCGGGTGGGACGGCGGAAACCGGCCGCCGTCCCACTCGGCCGGACTACGCTGCGTCCCGGCGCAGCCGGAACCAGTAGAAGCCGTGCCCCGCGAGGGTCAGCAGGTACGGTAGCTCGCCGATCGCGGGGAACCGCACCCCGCCGAACAACTCGACCGGATGCCGCCCGCCGAACCGCCTCAGGTCCAGCTCGGTGGGCTGCGCGAACCGTGAGAAGTTGTGCACGCACAGCACCAGGTCGTCCTCGTACTCGCGCAGGAAGGCGATCACCGCGGGGTTGGA